>JACCUS010000081.1 GCA_013811715.1 Nocardioidaceae bacterium | reverse complement strand
AGGCGACGACGTGCGTCGAGGCAGCGCGCCGCGCCGTCGCAGTCGCTCGGCGCGCCCCACGTCGCGCCTGACCGACGCTCCGAACGCGTCTGGAGGAGCGGTGTACGGGCGGGATCGGCCCGCGTTTTGGGCCGTACGGGGGTTCGATTCCCCTCATCCGCTCTCCGAGGCGGCGGAGCTCTCTCCATCGCGGGCGACGACGATGAGGATCAGCGCGCCGACTGCGGCTGCGACGATGGACGCCACGAGTGTGCCGATCTTGGCATCGTCCTGCAGCGCGTCGGACTCGAAGGCCAACCCCGTGATGAACAGTGAGACGGTGAAACCGATGCCGGCGACGGCGCCGATGCCGATCACGTGTCCCCAGCGGGTTCCCGCCGGCAGCCGAGCCAGACCGAGGCGCACGGCGAGCCAGCTGAAGCCGACTACACCCGCCAACTTGCCGACGACCAAGGCCACACCGACACCGGTCAGCACGGCCGAGGGAGACGAGATGGCGTCGGCTGACAAGATGATGCCGGCGTTGGCGAGAGCGAATATCGGCACGATCACGTAACTGGTCCACGGATGCAGCGACTCGATCAGCCGATCGCACGCCGACACCGACCCCTTGATCAACGTCGAGGTGACGCGCACGTCATCGGCGCATAGGTCCGGTCGTCCTTCGAGGACGTCAACGATCTCTTCGGCCTCCAGTTCGGTCTGGAGCGGACGGGCCGGGGTGAGCAGACCCATGATCACGCCGGCGATGGTGGCGTGAACACCGGACTCGTAGACGGCCAGCCACAGTACGAGCCCGGCGATCACCAGCAGCGGCGGGTAGATCACATCGACGCGGTGCATGACCGCAACGAGGACCGCCAGGGCGAGACCGACAAGCAGCAGGCCGGCGTTCAGGTCGTCGGTGTAGAACACGGCGATCACGACGATGGCCCCGATGTCGTCGACGATGGCCAACGTCAACAAGAGCACCTTGACGGAGCCGGGGACGCGACTGCCGAGGAGCGCCAGCACGCCGAGCGCGAAGGCGATGTCGGTCGCCATCGGGATCCCCCATCCGTCAGCTCCGTCGCCCCCGGCGTTGATCGCGAGGTAGATCGACGCAGGCACGATCATCCCACCGAGCGCAGCCATGGCGGGGAGTGCGACGGCGCGACGGTCGCGCAGCTCACCGACGACGAGTTCGCGCTTTATCTCCATCCCGACGACGAAGAAGAACAGCGCCATCAAGAGGTCGTTGACGAGGTGGGCCAGGTCCTCCTCGAACACATACGAGCCGAACTCCAGTTGTACGTTCGTTGACCAGAACGACTCGTAACTCGCCTGCCAGGGCGAGTTCGCCCACACCAGCGCGGCGATCGTCGCGGCGACGAGAAGGATTCCACCCGCTGCCTCGATGCGGAGGAAGCGGGCGAACGGCTGAGTCGCGCGAGCGAGCGCGCGGTCGCTCTCCAAGAAGCTGGGACGGGCACTGGCCAGCCTGGGCACCGCCATTGCGGAACTCTCCTCAAGGGTCGACGAAACGAACGCCGACCCGACTTCCCGGCACCCCGGATGACAACTCTACGGGGCAGTCCGCAAGATGCCCAAGGCGGTGCGCTGTGTCGCTTCGACCAGGATGAGCGGATGCTCGACGTCGCACGGTCGCTGACGTTCGCCGTCGTCGGCGTCGCCGCGATCGTCTGGGGCGCCGAGAGCTTTGCGGAGAACCTGGTCCGTGCCTCGTCCCGCCTCGGTGTCAGCACGTTCGCGCTGGCATTGCTGCTCGCAGGGGCGGAGCCGGAGGAGCTTGCTACGGCGATCGCGGCGACGTTGCGAGACGCACCTGCGATCGCCTTCGGTGACGTGGTCGGCGCCAACGTCACCGTCTGTCTCGTCGCCCTTGGTGTCGGCGCCGTGGTCGCGCCATTGCCGTTCGGACCGCGTGTGTTCCGCTACGGCCTCCTCGGGCTGCCGGCCGGAGTGGCTGCGGCGGTGTTCGCGTGGGACGGTCACATCGGTCGCGTCGAGAGTCTCGTGCTGATCGCGCTCTACGTCCTGTACGTCGCCGCAATCTGGATCGCCGAGCGACGACCGCCCACGTTGGGTGAGTCAGCGGAGGTCCAAGACGCGGCAGAGATCCGGGCAGGATCCTCGCGCCGGCGCGTCGGCAAGGAGCTCGTGATCGTTCTCGCCGGGCTCGCCGCCATGGTGGTCGGCGCAGCG
>JACCUS010000080.1 GCA_013811715.1 Nocardioidaceae bacterium | reverse complement strand
TGGCCCAGTAGCCGAGCCGGTCCTGTTCGGCGGCGCCGTAGTCCTCGGCCGTGACGTTGGCCGCGGCCGCGAGATCTGCTGGCGGGTCGAAGTGTCGCTCCTCGCGCAGCAGGTTGGAGAGGGCGTCGCCGCTTGCAGGTGTGGTGGAATCGTTGTCGGTCACCCTCTCACCTCAACATGTCGGCGGCGATGCCACAACCGCTCTAGTGGATCACCTGCTGTTCGGCGCCGGCGCCGGTCAGCGACCGGGCCTCGAGCTCGTCGTACCTGGCGTCTCCGATCGGATCGGGCTGGGACGTGACCGTACCCAGCCAACCGCACAGGAACCCGAACGGGATCGAGATGATGCCGGGGTTGCTGAGCGGGAACACCGACCAGTCGCTGTTGGTGAACAGGGCCTCCTCGGAACCGGAGACGACGGGTGAGAAGAACACCAGCGCGACGCAGGAGACGAGGCCGCCGTAGATCGCCCACACCGCGCCGCGGGTGTTGAACCTTCGCCAGAAGAGGTTGTAGATGATCGACGGCAGGTTGGCCGAGGCGGCCACCGCGAACGCCAACGCCACCAAGAAGGCGATGTTGAGCTCTTGCGCGGGGATCGCCAACGCGATGGCGACGCCGCCGATGACGAACGCCGCGATCCGGGCCACCTTGACCTCAGAGCCCTCGGACGCGGTGCCCTTCTTGACCACGTTGGCGTAGAGGTCGTGCGCGACCGAGGACGCCGACGTCAGCGTGAGCCCGGCTACCACCGCCAGGATCGTCGCGAACGCCACCGCCGAGATCAAAGCGAGCAGCACGGCGCCTCCTGCCGTACCCTCACCGCCGCCGACGGCCTCCGCCAGCAGGGGCGACGCGAGGTTGCCACCGCTCACGGCGACCGCGCTGTCCGGCCCGGTGTCGACCAGGGCGGCCGCGCCGAATCCCAGTGCCAGCGTCATCAGGTAGAAGGAGCCGATCAGCGCGATCGCCCACAGCACCGACGTCCGCGCGTCGCGGGACGTGGGCACGGTGTAGAAGCGGATCAAGATGTGCGGCAGCCCTGCTGTCCCCAGCACCAGCGCGATGCCGAGGCTGATGAAGTCGATCTTGCTGGTCAAGGTGGCGCCGTACAGCAGACCCGGCTCCAAGAACGCCTCACCCTTCCCGGTGTTGGCGGCCGCCGCGCCGAGCAGCTTGGACAGGTTGAATCCGAACTCGGCGAGCACCAGCACGGTCACCAGCACGGTGCCGGACATCAGCAGCACGGCCTTGACGATCTGCACCCAGGTGGTCCCCTTCATGCCGCCGACCGTGACGTAGAAGATCATCAACAACCCGACGGCGACGATGGTGAGATTCTTCAGCGCGTCGCTTTGCACGTCGAGGAGGAGCGAGACGAGGAGGCCCGCGCCCACCATCTGGGCGAGCAGGTAGAAGATCGACACCACCACGGTCGAGGTGGCGGCCGCGGTGCGGACCGGGCGCTGGCGCATCCGGTAGGCGAGCTGGTCGGCCATCGTGTAGCGGCCGGAGTTGCGAAGGAGCTCGGCGACGAGCAGCAGCGCGACCAGCCACGCGACGAGGAAGCCGATCGAGTAGAGGAAGCCGTCGTACCCGTAGAGCGCGATCGCGCCGGAGATGCCGAGGAACGAGGCCGCGGACATGTAGTCCCCCGAGATCGCGAGGCCGTTCTGGAGGCCGCTGAAGCTGCGGCCGCCGGCGTAGTAGTCGGTGGTGCCCTGGGTCTGCCGGCTGGCCCAGATCGTGATGCCCACGGTCAGCGCGACGACGGCCAGGAAGAGGATCGTAGTCAGGGTCTGCGAGCTCATCGACGTGCCTCCTCGGTCTCGTCGCGGTACCGCTGTTCTAGTCGGCGCGCGATCGGGTCCAGATTCTTGTTGGCATGGCGGGAGTAGAGCCAGGCGATCAGGAAGGTCGACGCGAACTGCAACAGGCCAAAGATCAGCGCCACGTTGACGTTGCCGATCAGCTTGGTGTTCATGAAGTCGGTGGCCCAGTTGCTGCTGACGACGTACAGCAGGTACCAGGCCAAGAAGGCGACGGTCCAAGGGATCGCGAAGGCACGGTAGCGCTTGCGGAGGTCTTGGAAGTCCGCACTGGCATGCAGCTCCTCGTACACCCGGTGGTTCCCGGTCCGCTCTGTCATGACGTCACCTCACTTGGCTGGGGGATGTGATGGCTGTCACCAGTAGAGAGAGCCTATTGGCTCGGCGTGGTGTCTGCCTCGGTGGAGCGCAGCGGGAGCACGACCGCCGAGCTGGGCGACATGCCGGTGTCACCTCCATTTGTGACCTCGGTGGTGGCGGGTACGTCGCGGTGCCACGACTCGGTGACGTACGACGTCCGCCACCCCATCGAGACGTAGAGCCGCTCGGCACGGGTGGGTGAGTCGGCGTCGACCTCGAGAGCGACCCGGTCGCGTCCCCGTCGCGCGGTGTCGGCGATGAAAGCGTTCAGCAGAGACTTCGCGACTCCCCTGCCCCGGGCCGACTGCAGCACTCCGAGGTAGGCGACGTAGCTGCCGCCGGGTGACGGCTCACCAGCCGGCGTCTCACCAGCCGGCGTCTCACCAGGCGTCGACTCGGCTTGTGTCGAGACGGCGCCCACGAGCGCCGCGCCCACCAGCGCGCCCGCCGGCTCGGGGAGCCGGCCGGTGTCGTGTGTCAGCTCTGCGACCCACCAGTGGTCCCAGCGGTGGCCCGGGTCGGCCCGCAGCCGGGTCAAGAACTCTTCGAACGTCTCCGCGTACGAGTTGAAGTGGTCGGCGAACGACGTCTCCAAGATGTCGTGCACCGTGCGGAGGTCGGTCTCGTCGGGCATCCCGTCAGCCGCCCGCTCGACGAGCCGGATCACGACGCCGGCCCCGGGCGGAGCCAGCGAGTCCAGCTCGGCCTCGTCACCGGTTACGGGGCGCGTCATCTGCCACCACGTGCGAGTCTTGGTGAAGCCGTTCGCCTCGAGCCAGCCGCGCTGTCGGTCGTCGTCGGCGAAGGCGCCGCTGTCGACCTGGGTCAGATCGACACCGCGTTCGACGCCCACCGTAGCCGCCCTGCGGACGCCCCAATCGAAGAGGGGAGCGGCCAGGTTGTCGGCGAGCTCGCCGGGGAGCGTGGGGTCGATCGTGACGTCGAGCAGGACTCGTCCCTCGGCCCGGTCGAGAACACTGACCCAGCAGCGGACCGCGCCCGCGTCGTCTTTGACCAGCAGGTGGCGACGAGCCCCGGCACCGAGACCCGAGACTCGAGCAGCGACGTCGGCGCCGGATGCAGTCTCCCAGCCGCGCGCCCGCCGCTCATGCCGCTGAAGCAGCGCCGCCAGGGCTTCGACATCGGCGGCGTCAGCTCCGGCGGCTCTCCATCGGTCAGGCAGCACCTGCGTCAGTCGGGCGGCCCCGTGGGGGATGCTGGGGTCGGGCGCGGGGTTCATCCGTCGATCCTTTCGCAATCTCGCTGGTGGGGGCGAGTCGCGCAGGACCGCGCTCGTCCTCGCCCAGTTGCTAGTGTCGCGTCCGGCAACCTTCGCCCGAGGATGCTTCGAGCCTGCCGCTGAACTCATGAAGCGCGGGATCGCGAATCCGGCGGTCGAGCCACGCCCGGTGTGCGAGGCTCCGAAGCACCGCCCGGTCACGTGCGAACCGAAACTGTGCTCCCGCCCGAGACTGCCGGGGGGTGCTGGACAGTCGTTTTCGACCACGCGGCGCGAAACGTACGCCGGGGGCGGTGCTGGGCGGTCGTTTTCGACCGGGCAGTGCGAAACGTAGCCGCTCGGCCATCATTGCTCCTGGGGGATGAACAAGACCTGACGACACGAGAGTGCGACCAAGCCACGCGGAATCCACGGATCCCGCCCGCTGCTTCACCACACAAGGCGAACCTTCGATGCCGCGGTACTAGTCGACGATGGCGCCACACGTGAGATTGACGACGGCGCCGGTGATCGCGCCCGCGCCGTCCGACGCCAAGAACAGCGCCGTGTCGGCCACTTCGGCGAGTCGGGGAAGGCGCCCCAGCAAGGTGTCGTCCACCAATGGCTGAAGGTCGCTCTCGCTTACCTCCGGTACGGTCTCCGGCGTGAAGTTCGGCCGCAGGCACACGACCCGCACACCGTCACGTCCGACCTCCCCTGCGAGGCTGCGGGTGAAGGCCTCGATGGACGCGCAGGCGAGGTTGAAGCCACCCATGCGATGCCGAGACTCGCGCGCTGCCGACGACGAGAGCATGACGACCACACCCGAGCCTTGCGCGGTCATCCGTCGCGCCGCAGCGGTGGCGGTCACGAAGTGGGTACGCGCGGACTCCACCACCGGCGCCATGAAGTCCTCGAGCGACATATCGACGAGCGGCGTGCCCTGCACGGCCGTGACGCTGATGCCGTTGAAGGAGATGTCGATGCTGCCCACGACGCTTGCCACCTCGTCGGCGTGATGCTCGACGGCCTGCTGGTCGAGAGCGTCGACTTCGGCGGTCTGCGCGACTCCTCCGGCCGCGGAGATCTTCTCGGCTACCGCGTCGAGCGTCGCCAGAGTCCGACCCGCCAAGAAGAGGCGGGCTCCCTCACGGGCGAACGCGCGCGCCACGGCGGCGCCCATCGACCCTGCCGCTCCGTAGACCACGGCGTTCTTGTTCTCGAGTAGCACGTCCAGCCTCCTAAGGTGGGCGACTTCGCTCAGTTGTCAGAATGTGCGCGACCTATAGGTCGCCCACATTCTGACAAGTCGGGGTTGGCGCGTCGGTCGTGGGCCAAGACGCCGACGCTGCAGACCAGGACGAGACCGACGCCGGCGATAGTGCTGGTGGTTGCGGGCGCGCCGGTGGCGAGCAGGAGGACGGTGGAGAGCAGCGGGGTGGCGTAGCCGAGCGGACTCAGGCGCTCGGCGCCACCCCGGGCCATGGCCCGGGTCCACAGGGCGTAGCCGGCGGCCATCGGGCCGAGCCCGATGTAGGCCGCTGCGAGCATGCCGGCAACCGCGGGCGAGGAGCTGTCGGCGAGGATGACGAGTACGGCGGCTGCGACGGTGCCGGTGAGGGTCGCGGGCACGAGCAGACCGGTGGGGGATGTGGTGACGCCACCGGCGCCGAGGGTGTAGACGGCCATGCACGCGGCCGAACCGAGCGCCGCGACGTAGCCCCACGTGGCGTCGCCGCCGACGCCGGAGCCGGCGGCGGTCGCGGTGGGGCTGGTGAAGATCAGCGCGACGCCGCCGAACCCGATCACGGCCAGCCCGGCACTGAGCAGCGCGTGCCGGCTGCGTCGGGTGGCGGCGACCCAGCCGGCGGCGAGCAGCGGCCAGCCGTAGGCGAGCACGTTGGCGGCGACGATGGGCGCGGCGGCGAAGGCGACGTACTGCAAGAAGATCGTGCCGGTCAGGCCGACCACGCCGATGAGGAGCGCGAGCGGTCCGGGGTCGCCGCCCTCGACACTCTGCCGCGTCGCCCGGGTCTTCGGCGACGCCCCATCGCCGCGAACGCGCGGCGCTGAGCGGATGGCGAGCAACACCGCCGCCGCGACGCCGTACTGCACGAACAGCAGCCATCCCACACTCATCCGGGTCAACGCCAGCTCGGCGGCATAGGCGTTGGTCGACCACAAGAGCACCGCGGCCAGCGCCGCCAGCAGCCGCGTCCTCG
>JACCUS010000076.1 GCA_013811715.1 Nocardioidaceae bacterium | reverse complement strand
CGGGGTGAGCTTCCACCAGGCCAGGAACAGCAACCACGACAGGAACGCCGCGAGCAAGCCGGCACAGACTGCTCCCCACCCGCGCGGTGCGAGCGCAGCGCCGACGGCCAGACCCAGGAACGTGAGGAAGAGCACCCAGCGCGGCGCCGCGTGCATCCGCATGAGCGGACCTCGACTGACAGTCTCGATCTTGGTGCGCAGCGGTCCCGCTCCCGGGGTGGTCCAGCTCGTGGTGCCGGCGCTGGACCCGGTGGACCTGGTGGACGGGGTGCTGCGGTGGGGACCGGTCGCCGACGGGTAGCGCCCACCCTGGCTGGACGTACGCGGCGTGCGTGCTCCGGCCGGGCGCGGTCTGGGCGTCGGTCGGCGCGAGCTGGCCACAGCGGGATCCTTGGCTGATTCGGGTGCGGGCGGCCTGGCCGGCGACCCGTCGTACGGTGGCCATCGTGACGCATCGACGGGGCAGTGCCGGACGAGGCCGGACTCGATCATGCTTGTCGTGACCCGCTACCGCATCGCCGAGGGTGCGGCCGCCAGTGGCGCCGGAGGGGACTTTCTCGAGCTCGCCCAGGCTGCGCTCGATGTGCTCGCCGCGCGGCCGGGCTTCCGGTCCGGACGGATCGGCCGCGCCGCGGACGACCCGTCCTGCTGGGTGCTGACGACCGAGTGGGAGCACGTCGGCGCGTACCGGCGCGCGCTGTCCGCGTACGAGGTCAAGGTCCATGCCGTGCCGCTGCTCTCCCTCGCCGTCGACGAGCCGACCGCGTACGAGGTGCTGGTGTCCGTCGGGATCGGTGCGGAAGCCGGCGGTACGACGCGGGCGAGCGACCGCGCACCCGGTCTCGGCGGACGGGTACCCTGACGGACCGCCCGCCGACCGCCAGCCGGATGGAGACTCCATGCCTGCCGACCGAAACGATCTCATCGTCAACCTCGCCAAGCGTCGCGGGTTCGTCTACCCGACCGGTGAGATCTACGGGGGCACCCGCTCCGCCTGGGACTACGGCCCGCTCGGCGTCGAGCTCAAGGAGAACATCAAGCGTCAGTGGTGGCGCTCCACGGTGACGGCACGCGACGACGTGGTCGGGCTCGACTCGTCGGTGATCTTGCCGACCAAGACGTGGGAGGCCTCGGGCCATCTGGAGGCGTTCACCGACCCCCTCACCGAGTGCCAAAGCTGCAACAAGCGGTTCCGCGCGGACCATCTCCAGGAGGCGGTGGCGGCGAAGAAGGGCATCGACAACCCCGACGACGTCCCGCTTGCCGACATCGCCTGCCCTAACTGCGGCACCCGCGGCGCCTGGACGGCGCCGCGGCAGTTCAGCGGGATGCTCAAGACCTACCTCGGCGTCGTCGAGGACGAGAGCGGGCTGCACTACCTGCGGCCCGAGACCGCCCAGGGCATCTTCCTCAACTTCGCCAACGTGATGAACTCCGCCCGCAAGAAGCCGCCGTTCGGGATCGCCCAGACCGGCAAGGCGTTCCGCAACGAGATCACGCCGGGCAACTTCATCTTCCGGACCCGTGAGTTCGAGATGATGGAGATGGAGTTCTTCGTCCAGCCGGGCACCGACGAGGAGTGGCACCAGACCTGGATCGACCTGCGCACCGACTGGTACGTCGGTCTGGGGATCGACCGCGACAACCTGCGCCACCGCGAACATCCGCCGGAGAAGCGGTCACACTACTCCACCCGCACCGTCGACATCGAGTACCGGTTCAACCTCCCCGGCCGCGAGTTCGACGAGCTGGAGGGCATCGCGAACCGCACCGACTACGACCTGACCCAGCACAGCAGGTTCTCCGGGCAGGACCTCTCCTACTTCGACCAGGCGAGCGGCGACCGCTGGACGCCGTACGTCGTGGAGCCAGCGGCAGGTCTGACCCGGTCGCTGATGGCCTTCCTGATCGACGCCTACGCCACCGACCAGGCGCCCAACGCCAAGGGCGGCGTCGACAAGCGCACCGTGCTGCGCCTTGACCCGCGCCTCTCTCCGGTCAAGGTCGCGGTGCTGCCGCTGTCGCGCAACACCGACCTGTCGCCGAAGGCCAAGGGGCTCGCCGCGGAACTGCGGCAGGCCTGGAACGTCGACTTCGACGACGCAGGCGCCATCGGCCGGCGCTACCGAAGGCAAGACGAGATCGGAACGCCGTACTGCCTGACCGTCGACTTCGAGACCCTCGACGACAACGCCGTGACGGTGCGCGAACGTGACACGATGAAGCAAGAGCGCATCGGGATCGACCAGGCCACGGCCTACTTCGCCGAGCGCCTCGTGGGCTGCTAGCGCGGTGAAGGCTATGGCAGGGTGGGCCTATGAGCCCACCGATCGCGCCAGCCGGGTCTTGGTGCTCGCCCTTCACCGCTGAGTCGCTCACGGCCGACATCGTCGGTCTGGCTGAGTGCTGCCTCGACGGTGCCGACGTCTACTGGCTCGAGCTGCGCCCCGCCGAGTCGGGCCGGTCCGTGCTGGTGCGACGCACCGCTGACGGCGGCTGTGCAGACGTCACGCCGGCCCCTTTCGACGTGCGGTCGCGTGTGCACGAGTACGGCGGTGGCGCCTACGCTGTACACGATGGCCTCGTCGTGTTCGTGAACGAGTCCGACCAGCGGATCTATCGAGTCGACGCCGCCGAGCAGGCCGAGCCGACGCCAATCTCGCCGGTCGGGGACCTGCGCTACGGCGACCTGCGCATCGACAGTGGCCGGCGGCTCGTCATCTGCGTGCGCGAGGACCACGACCCCACGCACGAGGAGCCGGTGAACACCCTCGTTGGGCTGCGGCTCGACGGCTCGAACGACGACGGTGGTCGGGTCCTGGTCAGCGGCTCCGACTTCGTCTCGTCACCCGAGCTCGACACCGATGGGCGACGGCTGGCCTGGGTCACCTGGGACCACCCGAACATGCCGTGGGACGGGTCGGCGCTGTGGGCCGGGCGGCTCGACGAGCAGGGCGGGCTCAGCGACGAGCGGCAGGTCGCCGGTGGGCCTCGGGAGGCGATCGGCAATCCGCGGTGGGCGCCCGACGGCCAGCTGGTCTTCTTATCCGATCGCACCGGATGGTGGAACTTGTACGCCGTCGATGTCGGCGAACGGGAGGTCGAGACCGTTGCGCTGCTGCCGATGGAGGCGGATTTCGGCAGGTCCCCGGGCCGGCTGGGCCTTTCCGGCTACGACTTCACCGATGATCACCTATTGCTGTGCACCTGGACGGAGCAGGGCTTCGGCCGGCTGGGCCTCCTCGACCCGGGCAGCGCAAGCCTGTCGCCGGTCGAGACGGAGTCGACTTCCTATGACTCGGTTCGGTCCAGCGGCGACTTCGCCGTCTTCATCGCCTCCCACCCCGCTTCGCCGTCGTCGATCGTGCGGCTGAGCTTGACCGGCCATGGCGCCCAGGCCATGCGCCGGTCCACGAACATGGAGTTCGCCGCCGGTTCCGTCAGCCGATGTGAGCCCGTGGAGTGGCGGAATGCCAACGGCGAGGTGGTGCACGGCTTCCTCTACCCGCCGACGAATGCCGAGTTCGAGGCTCCAGCAGGCGAGCTGCCACCACTGCTCGTCCATTCGCACGGCGGGCCGACGGGCATGACGGTTCCCGGGTTCAACCTCGGCGTGCAGTACTGGACCAGCCGCGGGTTCGCCGTTCTCGACGTCAACTACGGCGGCAGCACCGGACACGGGCGCGAGTACCGCGAGAGGCTGCTCGGCAAGTGGGGGATCGTCGACGTCGCCGACTGTGCCGCTGGAGCAACGGCACTCGCCGTGCAGGGCAGGGTCGACCCGGCTCGGCTGGCGATCCGGGGGTGGAGTGCCGGGGGGTACACGACCTTGTGCGCGCTGGCCTTCACCGACGTGTTCCAAGCGGGGGCCAGCCACTTCGGGGTGGCAGACCTGGAGACGCTGGCCCGAGACACCCACAAGTTCGAGTCGCGCTACCTCGACAGCCTCGTGGGCCCCTACCCCGAGGCCAGGGACCGGTACGTGGAGCGCTCGCCGATCCATCACCTGGAGCGGCTCGACTGCCCGATGATCTTGTTTCAGGGGGCCGAGGACAAGGTGGTCCCGCCCGCCCAGGCGCAGGACATGGCGGACGCGGTCCGGGCCGAGGGGGTGCCGGTGGCGCTGTTGATGTTCGAGGGCGAGGGTCACGGCTTCCTCAGGGCCGAGACCATCAAGCGGACGGCCGAGGCGGAGCTCTACTTCTACGGCCGGGTCTTCGGCTTCGAACTCGCCGATCCGGTCGAGCCCGTGACGATCGACAACCTCCAGCACCCGTGAGGGCAGCCGCTTACCCGCCGCCTTGCGACTTGCCCGGAACCGGCACAATGGTCGGCTGTGTCTGACCTGAGCTTCCGCATGCGCGCGAGGCGGATGGCGACCGCTGCCGCCGCGGCCGCCGTCTTGCTGCTCGCCGGATGTTCGAACAGCCTGCCCGAGAGCGCCGGCAACGACACTCTGCCGTCGCCGACGAAGGACAGCAGCACGTTGCGGAACGGCACCACCTCGCCTGGCACTGAGCTCGACATAGGTAGGACAGCCGTGGTGCGTTACCGGGCGAACCCCAGGCACGACTCGCGGATCAGCCTGACGGTGACGAAAGTCAGGGAGGGCAAGATCAAGGACCTGAAGCGCTTCAACCTCAACGCGCCGGCCAGACGATCGACGGTCTACTACGTCTCCGCGCGAGTCAGGAACACCGGCACCGGGGATCTGTCGCGGCAGCCGATCACCCTGTACGGGAAGGTCTCCGACAAACTGGTGGTGCCGCCGGTCGAGTTCGGCACGACCTTCGGCCGCTGCGACCATGAGCCGCTGCCCGAGAAGTTCGGCAAGGGTGATCGGGCACGTGTGTGCATGGTGATGCTCGCACCCAGGCACGGCAAGATCCGCGAGGTGCACTGGAGGCCGGGCAAGCCCGAACCGATCGCATGGACGGTGCGCTGACGCATGGCCACCACTCCGACGCTCGACCTGCTGGGCGCACCCCTGCGACTGGGGCCGCTCGAGCTCAGCCCACCCGTCGTACTCGCGCCGATGGCAGGGGTCACCAACGCCGCGTTCCGGTCGCTGTGCCGCGAGCAGGGTGCCGGCCTGTACGTCTGCGAGATGATCACCAGCCGGGGGCTGGTCGAGAGGGACGAGACGACGCTCGACATGCTCGTCTTCGACCCGCATGAGCAGGTCAGGTCGGTGCAGCTGTACGGCGTGGACCCGCGCCACATGGCAACGGCGGCCACGATCTTGTGCAGCGAGTACGGCGTCGCTCATATCGACTTGAACTTCGGCTGCCCGGTCCCGAAGGTCACCCGAAAAGGAGGCGGCGCCGCCCTGCCGTGGAAGCGCCGGCTGCTCGGCTCGATCCTCGAAGCCACGGTCACGGCAGCGGCGTCCTACGGCGTACCGGTCACCATGAAGACGCGCAAAGGGATCGACGAACACCACTTGACATTCCTCGAAGCCGGCCACATCGCCCAGGAGTCCGGATGCGCGGCCATCGCCCTGCACGCTCGAACCGCGGCGCAGCACTATTCGGGTCGGGCCGACTGGTCCGCGATCGGTGCGCTCGTCGACCACGTGGACATCCCCGTGCTGGGCAACGGCGACATCTGGGAGGCGGCGGACGCGCTACAGATGATGGAGCAGACGGGCTGCGCCGGTGTGGTCGTGGGGCGCGGCTGCCTCGGTCGGCCGTGGCTCTTCCGCGACCTGGCGGCCGCCTTCGCCAACGGCGTACCACCCGCGCTGCCGATGCTGGGTGAGGTTGCGGTGATGATGCGCCGGCACGCCGAGCTTCTTGCGCAGTACATGGGCGAGGAACGCGGCTGTAAGGAGTTCCGAAAGCACATACCCTGGTACCTCAAGGGCTTCGCGGCCGGCGGAGAGCTCCGCCAGTCGCTGGGGCTGGTGGACACTCTCACCGTCCTCGATGGGCTGCTCGGCCGGCTCGACCCGACCGAGGCATTCCCGGTCGCCGAGCTGGGCAGGCCCCGCGGCCGGCAGGGCAACCCACGGCGGGTGGCGCTGCCCGCCGGCTGGCTGGCCACCCGCGACGACCCGGCGGTCGACCCCGGGGCCGAGATTGGCATCTCCGGCGGCTGACAGCGCCCGCCAAATGCGGGAAAGCTGTCGCTCTCGCCCCCAGATCCGCAGCGAGTTTCCCGCACTTCACGGCAAGGAGGAGGACAGCATGGCCAACGAAGACCCAAGAAACCACGCCGCCGAGGTGATCCTCGCCGACTCGTTCGGACGCGTCCGGGAGCTGGTTCAAGACCTGTGCGACGGTCTCGCTGAGGAGGTGGCGACGTACCGCCCCGACTCCGAGGCCAACACGGTCTCCTGGCTGGTGTGGCATCTGACGCGGGTCCAAGACGACCACGTCAGCGACCTCGCCCGTGACGAGCAGCGCTGGACGGCCGCGGGATGGCGGGACCGCTTCGCACTCCCGTTCGACGAGTCGGCCACCGGCTACGGGCAGGGCAGCGACGAGGTGGGGGAGGTCCGGGTGACGGCCGGGTTACTCGACGGCTACCACGGCGACGTTCACGAACGCTGTCTTGCGTACGTCGGCAGCCTGCCCGCCGACGAGCTGGCACGCGTCGTCGACGCCTCGTGGGACCCGCCGGTGACCGTCGGCGTCCGGCTGGTCAGCCTGCTCGGCGACTGCCTGCAGCACCTCGGTCAGGCGGCGTACGTCCGTGGCCTCGCGGAGCGTGCCGGCTAGCGCGGCCATCCAGCGACGGTGAATCTTCGCGCAACCCGGACATCGCCATGGCCCTTTCGAGTAATTCGCCATGGCCCATCTGGATCAGACGACGCGTGGTCACAAGCACCGTCGTCTGTCGGG
>JACCUS010000056.1 GCA_013811715.1 Nocardioidaceae bacterium | reverse complement strand
CCTCACAAGAGGCCCTCATACAGACCGCCTGAACGAACCTGTCTCGCCAGCCTTGACATCTTCCGCAGCGGCATGGCGTCGAGTCTGGCTTGCTCGCGGATTTCGCTGGTGTGCGAGACGGGCTCCTGTGTTGCCGGCGTAACCATGGCGTCCCTGGTGCCTATTCGGACCTCTCCAGCTCTGATCTGACACTCCTCGAGTGTCCTGCGTGCTCCAGGGACGTCAGAGCCTGTTCCGAAGGCAACGCCAGCTGGAGTGGCCGCCCGAGTCCGCCCTGCCTGACCGCGACATGCGTGCCTAGAGGAAGAGGTCACACCTCTTGCATCTTGACCGGTGACAACGCTTGTTGTCGCTGTTCTCCGAACAATCGGTCAGAGGTTGAGGACGAGGCGGAGGCCGCCGTCGACGTCGTCCATCAAGTAACCGGGTAACTCCCCGACAGCCGCGGTGTCCTCGAGGTCGGACTTGGCGAGCGTGACGAAGGCAGTGACGTTGACTGACGAGTCCCTGTGGAGGCCCGAGGCGCTGGCTGGCATGAAGACGTCTCGGGAAGCTCGAGGACCTGGCTGATCTGCTCGGTCAGCGACTCCCGCGAGAGCTCGTCCAAGTACCGTCGGGCGGCCGTGCTGAAGAACTCAGACCGACTGATGCCGAGCTCGCTGGCGCGCTTCGTGGCGTCAGCAAAGATGTCATCAGGAACCGAGACGGCCGTCTTCACGAAGTGAGTATATGGTCTGCCAACCCCTGCAGGTCCCTGACCTGGGAAATACTGGAGCGGGTGACCGGGATCGAACCGGCATGGCCAGCTTGGAAGGCTGGGGCTCTACCATTGAGCTACACCCGCGTACGCCGCCGGCGCGGTCGGCTCGAAGCCGGATCGGGCAACCAGCGTGCGGCGTACATCGTCCCACGCGACCCCAGCACAGCCAACTTCCCGCCCGAGCGGGTTCGCCGGAAGGCGACGAGGGCGTGCCACGATAGGGCCAGTGAGCGTGACCATCCGGACTCCCGTGCCGGCCGATGCCGACCGGCTCGCGCGGATCAACATCGATGCCTGGCGGTCGGCGTACGCCGGCATAGTCCCAGCCAGCTATCTGGACGCGATGGACCTGACGAGGTACCGCGAGCGTTGGCAGCACAACCTCATCGACGCCTCACCGAGTCGGAACTTCTTGGTCGCCGACGTAGACGGAGAGCTCGCCGCCTACGGCATCTGCGGCCCCTACCGGCCGCAGGGTGACGCAGCCGAGGAGGATACCTCAGGCTGGGGTGAGCTCTACGCGATCTACACGCACCCGGACCGGCAAGGCCGCGGTGTCGGAAGCGCTGTCCTGTGCGCAGCCGTGGCCCTCCTGCACGACCAGGAGTACGCCGACGCCGGGCTATGGGTGCTGCGCGACAACCACGCCGGCCAGCGGTGGTACGCCGCCCGCGGCTGGCGTCCGGACGGAGCGACCAGCAGCTGGCTGGCGGGCGACGCGGCTCTCCCCGAGCTACGTCTGCGGCGACATCTGTAGGAAGGTGCCGAGGCGAGGGGGCTGACGATCTCGTCTAGACTCGTCGGCGGTGCGTGGGCGCATTGCCGCCAGGTCGCCACCCGGGGCGTAGCGTAGTGGCTAGCGCGCCTGCTTTGGGAGCAGGAGATCGCAGGTTCGAGTCCTGTCGCCCCGACCCTTCCCTGTCGGATCGATCGGATTTCGCCCAGCCGCGCGGCCCCCGATAGGCTGAAGCAGTTGCCTCCAGCCCCGGCAGCCCGCCCAACGTTCCTTGAGGAGATCCACCCGTGAAGAGCGCCGTCGAGACGTTGAACCCGACCAGGGTCAAGCTGACCGTCGAGGTGCCCTTCGAGGAGCTCAAGCCGAGCCTCGACGCGGCGTACAAGAAGATCGGCCAGCAGGTCACCATCCCCGGCTTCCGCAAGGGCAAGGTCCCGGCGATGGTCATCGACCAGCGGGTGGGTCGAGAGGCGGTGCTCCTCGAGGCGGTCAACGATGCGTTGCCGGCGCTCTACCTCCAGGGCCTCCAGGACAACAACCTCACGCCGCTCGGCCAGCCCGAGCTCGACCTCGACGAGGTCGAGGACGGCGTGCCGCTCAACTTCAGCGCTGAGCTCGACGTCAAGCCCGAGATCACACTTCCCGTGTACGACGGCCTCGAGGCCGAGGTCGACGACATATCAGTCGGCGACGACGAGGTCGAGGAGCAGATCGAGTCGCTGCGGGAGCGCTTCGGCACGTTGACCCCGGTCGAGCGCCCCGCCGCGGACGGCGACTTCGTCACGATCGACCTCTCGGCGGCCAACGACGGCGAGCCGATCGAGGAGGCCCAGGCCACCGGCATGAGCTACCAGGTCGGGCGCGGCACAATGCTCGAGGGACTCGATGAAGCGCTCGCCGGCATGGCGGCCGACGACGAGAAGACTTTCCCCTCGACCCTGGTTGGCGGCGAGTTCAGGGACCAGGTGGTCGACGTCACCGTCAAGGTCACCGCGGTCAAGGAGCAGGAACTACCCCAGCTCGACGACGAGTTCGCGCAGACCGCTTCGGAGTTCGACAGCATGGACGAGTTGAGGGCCGACCTGCGCGACCGGGCAACGCGCAGCGCCCGCATCGAGCAGGCGAGCTCGGCCCGCGACGTCGTACTCGAGCAGGTGCTCGCCATGGTGGAGATCCCGCTGCCCGAGGCGGTCGTCGCCGAGGAGTTGAAGTCGCGTCGCGACTCGATCGTCGAGCAGCTGTCGTACGCCGGCCTGACCGAGGCCGACTACCTCGAGTCCGAGGGCCAGTCCGAGGAGGAGTTCGCCGCCGAGCTCGAGAAGCGGGTTCGAGACGCGATGGCCTCACAGTTCTTGCTCGACGAGATCGCGAACGCCGAGGCGCTCGGAGTGGACGAGAGCGAGCTCACCCAGCACCTGTTGCGCCGCGCGCAGCAGGCGGGGACCAGCCCCGAGGAGTACATCCAGCACGCGATGCAGCACAACCAAGTCCCCGAGCTGGTCGCCGAGGTACGCCGCGGCAAGGCGCTCGCGCACATCGTCGAGAACGCCGTCGTCAAGGACAAGTCCGGCAGCGTCGTCGAGCTCAAGACGCTACAGCCCGACGGCACCTATGCCGATCCGGCCGAGCTGCAGGCCGCCGAGCCCGACGCCCCCGATGAGCAGCGGGCCGACACGGCCGCTGACGTCGTGACGACACCTGAGTACACCACCTTCGACGACAACGCCGACAAGGCCTGACGCGTACTGCGGCGCGCAACGCCGGAGGCTTGTTTCGGCGCAGCGCTTGCTCGGCCTCAGAGGATGCCGCGATCCTCGAAAGCCTGCCGTACGACGGCGGCCTCGACCCCGCCGTACATCTCCTCCGCTGTCGCAACGGTGACCTCAGCGGCATCAGGGAAGGAGGCGCCTGCCGGGAACGAGAACTGCGCGTTGATGATGACGCGGTCGGCGTCGTAAGCCCCCAGTCCCTCGCGGATGTCGAAGAGGGCGCGCGACCAGATCATGCCGTCCGCGTGCACCTGGCCGACGACGTCCTCCGGGTAGTGCCTGTCGGTGTCGATGCGGCGCAGGCAGTGCGGCTCGGTGCGGGTGTACGAGACGGCGTCCCAGTCGGCGACGCAGCCGAGCGGCGCCCGGCTCGGCACGCCGTGTTTGGCCATCACCCAGTCGCCGACCGTCACCGCCAGGTAGTCGCCGAAGGCCTCGCCGATCGCGCCGGACTCGACGGTGCTGGTCTCGAAGCCCTGGGCGTCGTGGACCGCGTGGCCGTACTCGTGCACGATCACCTCGCCGTCCTCGGCGTCGTCGACGCCGCCCTTGCCCAGGCGGATGACGTCGTGCTTGTCCCAGGAGTAGGAGTTGTCGATGCCGTACTGGTTGATCCGCAGGTCCTGACTCTCGTCGTTGACGGGCCTCAGCTCGCTGCCGAAGCCGAGATGCTGCAGGTAGCGCTGCGCCTCGGTGATCCAGAAATAGCCCATCACCTGCTCGAAGCGCTTGTCGTCGCGCCGGTAGAAGTAGGTGCCGTCGGTCTCGTACGCCCGGTCTCCGGTCGTACCGCGAATGTTCGCCCAGTCGCCTGCGAGATAGCCGGACCCGTCGAGTCTGGTCAGGGTGACCGGGTAGTACGCACCCCGGGGCACCGCTGAGGCCGAATCCTTCTGGTCGGTGAGTGTCTGGTCGCCGGTGGTCTGCACCGGGTTGGGCAGGAACACCCAGGCCCGCGCCGTGTCGTTGCCGGGCGCGGGCTTGTCTGCCTGGGCGACCGGCACGGCGAGCGTCAAGGCGCACGCCGACGTGGTGATGGCGGCCAAGACAATGTGCGGACGACGGTGCATGGGGCTCCTTGAGGCTGGACGGCTTGGTGGGGGATCTCCGGACAGTAGCATCCCTCCGGTCACGGCTAGAAGGGTTTCGTGGCGGCGTCGGTGTTCCGCGGCTGGTCAGCTGTCGGAGCACTCGGCTAGCGTGTCCTCACAAAGACAACCAAGGGAGCCGCATGACCGATCACCCGGCGACAGAGCTGAACAGCAGTGACCTCGAGCGGTTCGCCAAGGAGTTCTCCACTCAACCGAGCAACCGGTTGATGCAGAATGCGGTGGCCAAGACCGCCATCGACGACGTCGCACTCGATCGCAGTGTTGTCACGTCGATCGACCACACCGTTTCACACCTGCTCACCGACCGGAAGGTCACCAACCAGGAAAAGAGTGGGCGGTGCTGGTTGTTCGCCGGGCTCAACCTGCTGCGCACGGGTGCCGCCGAGAAGCTCGGCGTGAAGGAGTTCGAGTTCTCCCAGAACCACATCCTGTTCTGGGACAAGATGGAGAAGTCCAACCACTTCCTCGAGGCGATCATCACCACCGCCGACTGCGATGCCGACGACCGGACTGTCGCCCACCTGCTGGCCAACCCGACCGAGGACGGCGGCCAGTGGAACATGTTCGTCGCGCTCGTGCGCAAGCACGGCCTAGCCCCGAAGTCGGCGATGCCGGAGACGCACTCCTCGGCCAACACCCGCGCGATGAACAACGCGCTCGCCCAGCTGCTCCGCAAGGCGGCGCGTGACCTTCGTGCCTCGGCAACGTCCGGCGCGGGCGACGTACGACTCCGCGAGGAGAAGGCAGCGCACCTGCAGACGGCCTACCGGTTGCTGGCCATCCACCTCGGAACGCCGCCGCAGCAGTTCCTGTGGCAGTGGGCCGACGAGGACAAGAAGTTCCATCGTGACGGCACGTTGACCCCGCAGGAGTTCGCCGCGCGCTACGTCACGGTGCCGCTGGACGACTACGTCTGCCTTGTCCACGACCCGCGCGAGACCAGCGAACCGGGGCGCACCTACACCGTCGAGCACCTCGGCAACGTAGTGGGCGCTCCGCAGGTCACCTATCTCAACGTCGAGATCGACCGGCTGCGCGAGCTGGCGATGCGCACCATCGTCGACGGCGAGCCGGTGTGGTTCGGCTGCGACACCGCGAAGATGAGCAACTCCGAGCTCGGCATGTGGGACGCGGCGCTGTACGACTACGACGGGGTCTACGCCACCGAGCTGTCGATGGCGAAGGCCGACCGGCTGGTGCATCACGACACCCTGATGACCCACGCGATGCTGTTCATCGGTGTCGACGTGGTCGACGGCGCGCCTCGCAAGTGGCGGGTCGAGAACAGTTGGGGCGAGGAGCGCGGCGACAAGGGGCTGTGGACCATGAACGACAGCTGGTTTGGGGAGCACGTCTTCGAGATCGCGGTGCGCAAGGACCTGCTGTCGGCCGAGCTGCGCCTGGCGCTGGACGCCGAGCCGATCGTGCTCCCCGCCTGGGACCCGATGGGCGCCCTCGCCGGCTGACGGGCGTTCCCCGCTCCCTCCCAGGGACCTAGCGCCCGGGTGACGCGCTGATTACGCCGACCGATTACAACGGGTCGATCTGTTGCGGCTCGGCGGGGTGACCTTGCTCGAGCAGGTCGTAGAGCAGGTGCCCGAGGCGTCGTGGTGAGAACACGACGTACGCCGGATCGCCCACCTCGTCGGCGTCGTACAACCGTTGGGCGGCCTGCACCTCGTCGTACGTCCACCAGCGCATTCCGTCGACGTTCTCGGCGCGCAACTCTGCCTCGCTGAACTGCGGCCGAGGGTCGAAGGCGTCCACCTCGAGCCAGAAGTACGTGTCGCGCTGACCGTCCCAGTCGCCGAAGCGGAAGATGTGCTCCTTGTGCCACACGGGCGAGCCGACGTCGCTGACGACCAGGCCGAGCTCCTCCTCCAGCTCGCGCTTGAGCCCCTCGGCCTCCGACTCGCCGGGATCGAGTCCTCCACCCGGGCATGCCCACAGGCCGCCCGGCAGGTTCTCGTCCCACGGAAACTCGAAGTGCACGAGCAACACCCGCCGATCGCGGTCGGTGACGACTCCGCGTGCGGCCGGGCGGACGCGAAGCGGCTTGGGGGGCTCAGACACAGGCCGCACCCTACTCGCCGGGTCGCTGCGCTGTGGGCGAACAGAGCCCGAAGTCTCGTGGCTTTGTCCCCGCCTGGCGCTAGTGTCAATCACGTGACTCTCAACGACTCCACCACCATCGAGATGAACGGCGGCCTCAACGGCGCCGGTCTCGACGACCACATCTACCAGCGGCTGCTCAAGGAGCGCATCGTCTTCCTCGGCTCTGAGGTCAAGGACCAGAACGCGAACGCGATCACGGCGCAGATGCTGCTCCTCAACGCCGAAGACCCCGACCGCGACATCTTCCTCTACATCAACTCACCCGGTGGCTCCGTAGACGCCGGGATGGCGATCTACGACACCATGCAGTACATCTCCAACGACGTCGCCACCTTCGGTGTCGGCCTCGCAGCGTCGATGGGGCAGTTCCTGCTCTGCGCCGGCGCTCAGGGCAAGCGCTATGCCCTGCCCCATGCCCGCATCATGATGCACCAGCCCACGGGCGGCCTCGGCGGCTCTGCCTCAGACATCAAGATCCAGGCAGAGCAGTCCCTCTACATCAAGAAGACCATGTTCGAGCTGATCAGCCAGCACACCGGCCAGGCCCTCGAGCAGGTCGAGATCGACGCCGACCGCGACCGCTGGTTCACCGCCGAGCAGGCCAAGGGCTACGGCTTCATCGATGACGTCGTCACCCGTGCCGCCGAGGTCAGCGCCGGGAAGAGGGCCGGTCCCAAGGGGCGGTTCGAATGAGCACCCAACCACACATCGCCGCTGCCCTCGGAGGCCCCGCCATGAACCCGTTGATTGACAACACACCCCTCCACCAGCAGACAGCACCCCGCGCCGAGTACTACATCCCGCAGTGGGAGGAGCGGACGTCGTACGGCGTCCGGCGCATCGACCCGTTCGCCAAGCTGTTCGAGGACCGCATCATCTTCCTCGGCACCCCGATCAGCGACGACATCGCCAACGCTGTGATGGCACAGCTGCTCTGCCTGCAGTCGATGGACGCCGACCGCGACATCAACATCTACATCAACTCACCGGGCGGCTCGTTCACCGCGCTGACGGCGATCTACGACACGCTGCGCTACCTCAAGCCGGACGTCCAGACGGTCTGCCTTGGTCAGGCGGCCTCGGCGGCCGCGGTGTTGCTGGCTGCCGGCACCAAGGGCAAGCGGCTCGCGCTGCCCAACAGCCGCATCCTGATCCACCAGCCCTACACCGAGGGCAGTTACGGCCAGGCCAGCGACATCGAGATCCAGGCCAACGAGATCCTGCGGATGCGCTCGCTGCTCGAGACGATGATCTCCGAGAACACCGGCAAGTCCGTCGAGGAGGTCAGCCGCGACATCGAGCGCGACAAGATCCTCACGGCCGAGCAGGCCATCGAGTACGGTCTGATCGACCAGATCCTGGAGTCGCAGAAGGCGACACCGGTGAACGGGTAGGCAGCAATCCCGACGGTTGACCGTGCCTGCCGGTACGGTCAAGACTGAACGGCAGGTCGTGGTGCGCGAGGCATCGCCGACCAGAGGCAAAGGAGACGTCGCGGGTGGCACGCATCGGAGATGGCGGAGACCTGTTGAAGTGCTCTTTTTGCGGGAAGAGCCAAAAACAGGTCAAGAAGCTCATCGCAGGCCCAGGCGTCTACATCTGCGACGAGTGCATCGACCTGTGCAACGAGATCATCGAAGAGGAGCTGTCCGAAGGCAGTGAGCTCGGCCTCGAGGAGCTCCCCAAGCCGCGTGAGATCTATGAGTTCCTCAACGGCTACGTGATCGGGCAGGACGCCGCAAAGAAGTCACTCGCGGTCGCCGTCTACAACCACTACAAGAGGGTGCAGGCGGGCGTGGCGGTGCCCGTCCGCCAGAGCAAGGACGAGCCGGTCGAGCTGGCTAAGTCCAACATCTTGATGATCGGTCCCACCGGCTGCGGCAAGACCTATCTGGCGCAGACGCTGGCGCGGATGCTGAACGTGCCGTTCGCGATCGCCGACGCCACCGCGCTCACCGAGGCGGGGTACGTCGGCGAGGATGTCGAGAACATCTTGTTGAAGCTGATCCAGGCTGCCGACTACGACGTCAAGAAGGCCGAGACCGGCATCATCTACATCGACGAGATCGACAAGGTCGCCCGCAAGTCCGAGAACCCGTCGATCACCCGTGACGTGTCGGGCGAAGGTGTGCAGCAGGCGCTGCTGAAGATCCTCGAGGGCACGACCGCCTCGGTGCCCCCGCAAGGTGGCCGCAAGCATCCGCATCAGGAGTTCATCCAGATCGACACCACCAACATCTTGTTCATCGTCGGTGGTGCGTTCTCCGGGCTCGAGCACATCATCGAGCAGCGAGCCGGCAAGAAGACTCTGGGCTTCACCGCGCAGCTGCCGACCAAGAGCGACTCCGAGCTCGACACGATCTACGCCGACGTGCGCCCCGAGGATCTGCTGAAGTTCGGGCTGATCCCGGAGTTCGTCGGGCGGCTACCCGTCATCGCGACTGTCGACAAACTGCAAGAGGCCGACCTGATCCGCATCTTGACCGAGCCGCGCAACGCGCTTACGAAGCAGTACCAGAAGCTGTTCGAGCTCGATAACGTCGACCTCGAGTTCAGCGACGACGCCATCGATGCGATCGCCGACCAGGCAATGTTGCGCGGCACCGGCGCACGCGGGTTGCGCGCGATCTTGGAGGAGGTCCTACTCAACGTGATGTACGACGTGCCGTCACGTGAGGACGTCGCCAAGGTCGTGGTCAACCGCGAAGTCGTCTGCGACAACGTCAATCCGACCCTGGTCCCACGTGAGGCGCCGGCCAAGAAGAAGAAGTCCGCGTAGCACGCCGAGTGGGCAGCCGCCTGCCGGGCCCGATCTCTCGGTGTCTTTCGACGATTTCCGTCCACATCACCCCTCCCGGCTTCCCCTGCTACACCCCCTCCGGGTTAGCCCACGCCACCCCTCCGGGGACCACCGCCGCGCCCGTCCGCGGTTCGTCTGCGGTTTCGAGCGGCTTTCCGCTTGGCTGGCCGCAGACGAGTGCTGCCAGCTCCGGTTCGTCTGTGGTCTTGAGCGGATTCTCCACGGTGCCGCCCCAGACGGACGCTGCTGGCAGCCAGCTCGACTCACGCTGCGGAGCGGGTGTTGCGCGGCACGCCGATGGCGGCCAGGTCGAGCAATATGTCCGAAGGCTCCAGGCGGATCTCGATGCTGCTACACCGGAGGACGGTCCTGCCCGAGATCGCAACGCCGCGCTCCCTCTTCATGTCGCGCCACCAGTTCTCCACCAGAAGGTGAAACGAGCCATCGATCTCGAGGACGATGATGCGGCCGTTCGGAAGTTCCCACTCGCAGTCGAGGTATCGGCGACGCCCATCCTTGTCCCGCCTGACTCGTTGGCGAACTGGCGGCGCAAGTCCGACCTCCTGACAGAGCCTCCCGATGTCGATTTCGGCAAACGACTGAGCCCCGCCAGCGATGTCGCCGAGCGCCAGACGAAGTTGATGGCCGTGGCGCAGCTTGGAGACGTCGAAGCTCGAATGCAGCAGCCGATCGGCCGTGGTGAGCCGCTGTTGGACGCAGGCTGCCACGCGCCCGATGCCACGGTGGATCGATCTCTCGCGTTCGGCGGCGAGGAGCGCTGCTTTGTCCAGACGCAGCCGCCTTGGCTCACCAGATGAGTGCACCCATTGCTGGTACTCACGGCGGGTTTGATGGAAGAAGAAGCCCTCCAGGTCAGGAACGAGATCGCCCTTCTGGGTCAGGACGTCGATGGTCTCCGATTCCCAACCTTCCAACCCGCCCTCTTCGCACGCAGTGCCATGAGACAAGGCAGATCTTGGGCCAGCGTGGAGAAAGCCAAGCCAAATCCTTTGGTCTCGCGTTAGTGGGGCGTTCTGCATCGCCACGACACTTGGCGCAACCTCGGTCCAACGACCGTAATCGATCTCGTGGCTGATCTGGTGCCGGGTCCAGCCAAGGACTCGTAACTGACTACGGCTCACCACCCGCAGTTGGTCATGGGAAACTTGCGAGAGGCTCTCCAATCTCACCTCCCTGCCAGCCCGTCGAGGATTCGTCAGCGCAGGTGAGCGTGCTGGCCGCGGTGTGGTGGCAGACGAACTGGGCTGCTGGAGACTTGTCTGCGGCTTCGAGCGTGCTGGCTGTGGTGTGGTGACAGACGAACTCTTGGCGTCAGAAGTGCGGATCGGCAGTTGCTGCTGGCGCGGGTCGTCGGGTTGCCCCTGAGGCAGGAACTCAGGCAGGAGCTGATCTTTTCGCTCGTTCATGGAGCCCGATCTTGCTGAATTCGCCGCACAATGGCGAGCGGCTATCCACAGCTTGCCTTCGTCTGTGGATGTGAGGGCCGCCTACACCACGTGGCCGCAGACGAATCCTGGGGAGGCGGGGTTGGTCTGCGGATGCGAGGGGGTATTGCGCCGGGTGGCCGCAGACGAATCCAGAGGGGACGGGACCGGTAGGACGGGTCGTCGGTGCACGAGGGCGTAGGGCAGGATGGGGGGGCCACAGCCATGACGCGTTCGCCACCGCAGCGCGAGGAATCCCAGGGAGGGCCGATGTCACGGTACGGCGACACCGCTCCCCGAGCGGAGGCCGCTGCTGCACCGGGGGCCGCCACCTCACCGGAAGCCAGCGCCCGACTCCGTGAACGGTTGTCCGGTACGAAGGTGCTGCTCACCGGGGTCACCGGGTTCGTCGGCGAGGCACTTCTGCACCGGTTGCTGACCCAGGTCCCGACCATGACCATCGCCGTACTGGTGCGACCCAAGGGCTCGGTTTCCGGCGTGCAGCGGATGCGTTCGCTGCTCGCCAAGCCGATCTTCGCCGACCTCGTCGCGACCGTCGGTGGGGTCGAGGTTCTGGCCGCCGGGGTGCAGGTGGTCGAGGGCGATCTCGCCGCCGTACCCGAGCTGCCGCACGACCTCGACGCGGTAGTGCACTGTGCGGGAGAGGTGGCCTTCGACCCCCCGGTCGACGAGGCTTTCGCCACCAACGTCGTGGGCACCCGGGCCCTGCTCGAGCGGGTCGCCCAGCTCGGCCCACACATCCACTACGTGCACATCTCGACGGCGTACGTCGCGGGGCGTCGACGCGGGGCCATCCCCGAGTCAACGATCGACCACGCCGTCGACCTGGAGGCCGAGCTGGCCTGGGGTCTGGCGCAGCGACAGATCATCGAGCACCGGTCACGTGCGGTCGGCCACCTCGCCTCGATGCGGGCGAAGTCCGAGCGCGAGCACGGTCGGGCCGGCATGTTGACAGCGGCGGCGGCCACCGAGCAGCAGCGCCGCGAGTGGGTGCGCGCACAGCTCGTCCTGGCCGGTGCCGAGCGCGCGCGCAGCCTCGGCTGGACCGACTGCTACACGTTTACCAAGGCGCTCGGGGAGCGAGTCGTCGAGGCTCACGCCGCGGCCGCCCCCGTCTCGATCGTCCGCCCGAGCATCATCGAGTCTGCCCTGCAGACCCCGAGCCCCGGCTGGATCGAGGGCTTCAAGATGGCCGAGCCGCTGATCTTGGCCTTCGGCCGGGGCGAGCTGCCCGAGTTCCCCGCCGCTGCCGACACACCCGTCGACATCGTGCCCGTGGACCACGTCGTGGCCGCGATCGTTGCCGTTCTGGGCGAGCCTCCTGCCCCCGGGCAGCCGCAGTGGTTCCACCTCTCGTCAGGCGCGCGGAATCCGCTGACGTTCCGCGGCCTCTACAGCATCGTGCGGGAGTACTTCGACCACCATCCGTTCGAGGTCGGAGACCGTGGCGCCGCGCGCCTGCCCCAGTGGCGTTTCCCCGGCGCGCAGACGGTCGAACGGCTCCTCGTCACCAGCGAACGCGCGCACAAGGTCGCCGACTACATGGTCACCCACGCGCCGCGCGCCGACCGCACCCGCGACATGGCGCGTCGGCTCGAGCTCCAGCGACGGCGCCTGGAGTTCCTGCGGCGCTACATCGACCTCTACCGCGAGTATGCGCAAGCGGAGCTCCGTTTCGTCGATGCACGCACGCTCGGGCTCTACCGTCGCCTCCACCCGCAGGACCAGGAAGAGTTCCTCTTCGACACGTCGGTCATCGACTGGGACCACTACATCGGCGAGGTGCACTGCCCCGCGGTGACGGCGCCGATCCGGCGGCTGGACGACATCCGCAGCAGGCGCAAGGGCTCGACCACGACGAGCCCACGCAAGATCACGCCCCACGTCGACGGCAGCGCCGACGTGGTCGCGTTCTTCGACATGGACGGCACGTTGCTCTCCTCCAACGTCGTCGAGACGTACCTGTGGATGCGGCTGCAGGAGATGGACGCCGCAGAGCGGGTCGCCGAGGTCGGCCGGATCGCCGCGCGGCTGCCCGGGCTGGTGCGGTCCGAACGCCTCGAGCGCAGCGCGTTCCTTCGCTCGGTCTACCGCGAGTACGCCGGCGCGCGGCTGAGCGACCTCGACCAGATTGCCGACCAGGTGCTGACGTCGCATGTGTTGTCGAGGCTGTCGCCGTCCGCGGTCCGCCGCGTCCGGCAGCATCGCGCCGCCGGACAGCGCACCGTCCTCATCACCGGCGCTATCCGGCCGCTGACCCGCCCCCTCGAGCCGCTCTTCGACCACATCGAGGCGGCCGATCTGGCGGTCGACGACCGCGGCGTCTGCACCGGCTTCCTGCAGAGCCCGCCGCTGGTGGGGGAGTCCCGCGCCGCCTGGCTGCGGCACTGGGCGGCTGGAGAGGGTGTCGACTTGGGGAAGTGCTTCGCGTACGCCGACTCCCACTCCGATCTACCGATGCTGACCGCGGTGGGCAACCCGGTCGCCGTACGACCCGACATCACGCTGTTCGGCCACGCCAAGAAGAGCCGCTGGCCGATCGTCGACTGGAACAGCTCGGCCGCCTCATGGCGCACGCTGGTCCCGGCGGGTGACCGGTGATGATGCTCGCGCTGGAGATGTTCCGGTCGCTACCCCGGCACGTCGCCGCCCGGGCCGTCGGCGGCCGGATCCCGGGTGTGCTGTCCGGCCCCGCGGCACCGCTTCGGCTCGTCTCCATCGACGCGCCTGCGGTCGCCAAGCGCGGATGGGCGCGGCTGCGCACCACCTTGTCGGGCATCTGCGGCTCTGATCTGGGAGCCTTGTCCGGACGCACCAGCCTTTACTTCTCCGGTCTGGTCTCGATGCCGTTCGTGCCCGGCCACGAGGTCGTCGCCGAGCTGCTGGAGGACTGTGACGACCTGCCGTCGGGCGCCCGGGTGGTCGTCGACCCGGTCCTCGCCTGCGCGGCCCGCGGGGTGGACCCGTGCGAGGGGTGCCGAGCAGGGGCGACCAACCGCTGCGACCGGATCACGGTCGGACACATCAGGCCGGGTCTGCAGACCGGGTTCTGCGCCGACACGGGCGGCGGCTGGGGGCAGGTGTTGTCGGCGCACCGCAGCCAGCTGCATCCGGTTCCGGACGTGCTGAGCGACGAGCAGGCAGTGTTGATCGAGCCGACGGCCTGCGCGGTCCACACGGCCCTTCGGGCCCAGGTGGCGCGCGGAGCACACGTCCTGGTCAGCGGCGCCGGGTCGGTCGGGCTGTTCACCACGCTCGCGCTGCGATCGCTCACCGATGCCGGCGAGATCACCGTGGTGGCCAAGCACGGCCAACAACGCGACCTGGCACGCGCCTTCGGGGCGACCGACGTGGTCGGGCCCGACGAGGTCCTGCGCGGCGTGCGGCGTACGACGCGGGCGTTCCACGTCGCGCCGCAGATGGGTCGTCCGTACCTGCTGGGCGGCGTCGACGTGGCCATCGACGCCGTCGGCAGCAAGCAGTCGTTGGAGACCGCGCTGCACGCCACCAAGGCCGGTGGCCGCGTCGTGTTGGCGGGCATGCCGGCCGCGGCTGATCTTTCCGCGGCCTGGTTCCGCGAGCTCGAGGTCGTCGGGGCGTACGCGTCGGCCGCCCGCGAGCCGGCGAATGACGACCGTGCCGCCTTCGAGATCGCCACCGAGCTGGTCGGGGCGACGGTCATGGAAGACGTCGCCAAGTCCGTGGTGAGCTACCCCTTGCACCGTTGGCGGGAGGCGCTGGACCACGCGCACTCCGTCGGCCGTCTCGGCACCGTCAAAGTCGCATTCGATCCAAGGAGCAGCAGGTGAGTCGACCAGGTTTCGTGCTCGAGGTGGACGATCGGACCCCACCGGTCGTCGTCCACGAGGGTGAGGGTTTCCGGCTGGAGGAGTTCCCGCTGGGGACACGGGTCATCTACCCGCCCGAGTCGCTGCCCGCCGTTCCCGACGTCGACGGCGCGATCCGACAGGCCCTGCTCGAGCCCGAGGGTTCCGATCCGCTCCCGACCCTGTTGTCCCCCGGCATGAGGCTGACCATCGCGTTCGACGACGTCTCACTGCCGTTACCGCCGATGCGCAAGCCAGACATCCGCCAGCGCATCATCGAGGCGGTGCTCACCATGGCCGCCGAGGCGGGGGTCGACGACGTCGAGCTCGTCGCCGCCAACGCCTTGCACCGGCGGATGACCGCGGCCGAGCTGAAGCACATCGTGGGGGAGCGGGTGTTCCGCTCGTTCTTCCCCCAGGGCCTCCTCTATAACCACGACGCCGAGGACCGCTCCAACCTCAAGCACGTAGGGATGACCGAGCAAGGTGAGGACGTCGAGATCAACCGGAGGGCCGCCGAGTCCGACCTGCTGGTCTATGTCAACGTCAACCTGGTGGCGATGGACGGTGGCCACAAGTCGGTGCCGATCGGCCTGGCGTCGTACAGGAGCCTTCGGCATAACCACAACTCCAAGACGATGGTGCGCTCCCACTCGTTCATGGACCACAAGAAGTCGCACCTGCACCACTCTGCTGCGCGGATGGGCCGGATGCTGGCCGACCACCTGAAGGTGTTCACTGTCGAGACGACGCTGAACAACGACGTCTTCCCGGCGCCGTACGACTTCTTGCTGAAGCGGGAGTGGGAGTGGAGCGTCAAGGACCAGGCGTCGATGCTGGCGGTGCGGCGCGGGCTCGCGGTCGCGCCGAACCGGGTCAAGCACAAGATGTTCCACGACCTGCGGGCGCCGTACGGCCTCACCGGCGTGCATGCGGGGGAGACCGAGGCGGTGCACGAGAAGACGATCGCCGCCGTGCACCGGCAGCAGTTGGTCGAGGTGCAGGGTCAGTCCGACGTGCTGGTGATGGGCGTGCCGTACCTCGGCCCGTACAACGTCAACTCGACGATGAACCCGATCCTCGCGACCTGCATGGGGCTCGGCTACTACTTCAACTCCTATATCGGTCAGCCGCTCGTACGACGCGGTGGGACCGTGGTCTTGTACCACCCCGTCAAGCCGCACTTCAACCAGCTGCACCACCCGAGCTACGTCGACTTCTACGAGGAGGTGCTCGCCGAGTCGACCGACCCCGCGGTGATCGAGGCGAAGTACGAGGAGCAGTACGCGACCGACCCGTGGTACATCCACCTCTACCGCACCTCGCACGCCTACCACGGCGTCCACCCGTTCTACATGTGGTACTGGGCCGCTCACGCGATGGATCACGTCGACGAGGTGATCTGGGTGGGGGCCGATCGGCGGGCTGTTCAGCGGCTCGGGTTCCGGGCCGCCTCGACGCTGGCCGACGCGCTCGAGATGGCGTCCGGCAACGTCGGCCGGACGCCGTCCATCACCTACCTGCACAGCCCGCCGCACCTGATCGCGGACGTGCGCTGATGGCGGGGAGCAGGTCCGGCCTGGTTCGCGGCGGCGTGCGCGACGTCCGTACGACGGCCCGCGGCTGGCGGTGGGGGCGACGCTCGCTCGTGCCTCGCTCGGCCGAGGCACATCTCGCGCCCAGAGACCAGCCGGTCTTCCCGACGGCCTGGTCGCGGACCCGGCCGGCCAAGGCGCTGCGCGAGGTGGCGCAGAAGGGTGGGCTCGAGCCGCTGTTCCGCTCCCAGGTCCGCCCGCACGTCGAGGGGCTGGACGTGCTGACGCGGACCGAGGCGCCGGTCATCTTCGTGGCGAACCACGCGTCGCACCTCGACACCCCGCTGATCTTGCTGTCGCTGCCGGACGAGTGGCGGCGTACGACGGCGGTGGCGGCGGCGGCCGACTACTTCTTCGACACCTGGTGGCGGGCGGTCGGCTCGGCCCTGATTTTCAACACCTTCCCGATCGAGCGACGGGGTGGCTCGCTGGCGGCCACACCGGGCGATGTGTTGGCCGACGGGTGGAGCCTGGTCGTCTACCCCGAGGGCACCCGCTCTCCGGACGGCTGGCTGGGCAGGTTCCGGATGGGCGCCGCGTGGCTGGCCGTCGAGCATGGCGTGCCGGTGGTGCCGGTCGCCCATCGGGGAACGTTCGCGGCGATGCCCCGCGGACAGCGCTGGCCGAGCCCCGGCCGCAGGCAGGTCACGGTGCGCTTCGGGGAGCCGCTTTGGCCGGCCGCGGGTGAGTCCGTGCGCGACTTCGCTCCTCGGGTCCACGCGGCGGTGGCGGCCTTGCTGGACGAGGACCGCACCACCTGGTGGGAAGCGCGTGGCCGCGTCGCCAGGGGCGAGACTCCCGACCCCGCCGGTCCCGGCGTCGCTCAGTGGCGCCGGGTCTGGACGCAGTCGCAGTCACCACGCCCTGGTGGGCGGCCTTCGCGGCTGCGCGCAGCCTGGCGCCGCAGCCGCTGACGCCGTCCACCGGAGACCGGCGGGCGCGCTCAGCTCCGAGTTCGACTGTCCTCACCGGGACGTCAAGGCGTCGGCAGATCTTCTCGATGCGGCTCGGCTATCTGAGCCGGCGATCCAAGGCGCCGTCGGACCAGTCGACCGACCGTCGCGAGCAGCAGCAGTGCGGCCAGAATGATCACTAGCCAGGCAGGACCGAGCGCGTCGACGAGGTCCGCCACCTGGCGTTGGATGCTCTGGGCGCCGTCGACCACGGGGTCCTCGGCGGCGGCGCCGCCCAGCACTCTGATCTCCCACCAGCCGTAGTAGGCGACGTAGGCGCCGACGAGCACAAGCAGTCCCCCCGCCACCAAAGGCACCCAGCGACCGAACCGGCGCATCCGACCGACGAGCGACGTGCTCGCCAGCGCGACCGCGACGGCGGCCGTTCCGACAACGAGGCCCATCCCCAGTGCGTAGGCGAGGAAGAGCTGTACGCCGTCCAGCGTCGAGCCGGCGCGGAAGCTGGTGACGACGATCGCCAGGAACGGCGCGATCGTGCACGTCAGGGAGGCGACGGCGTAGGACGCACCGAAGGCCACCATGGAGGGCACCGAGCGCGTCAGCTCCGGGCCGCGAGGCCGCCAGCCGAGTGCCGGAAGCTGTCGACCGCTCAGCATCCAGCCACCGGCGACGACGAGCAGCAGGCCAAGGCTGACGGTGAACCACGGCAGATAGCGCTGGGCAGACGACGCCACCGGAGAGACGACCAGCCCGAACACCCCGAAGACGGCAGCGAACCCCAGTGTCATGGCCCCAGTGAGGAGCAACGCCCGCCGAACGGCTACGCCTCGGTTGGGTGCGTCCTCACCGACGACGAGGAGGGAGAGGTAAGCGGGGAGCAGCGCGAACCCGCACGGGTTGACCGCCGCGAGCATGCCGGCGCCCAGCGCCAGGGCCAAGGCGCCGTCGGCCACGTCAGCTCACGGCTTCCGCGATCTGGCCGGAGAGGTCGACCTCTTCGCCGTAGCCCGAGGACAACACCTCGTTGCCGTCCGCGTCGAGCAGTACGTAGGAGCTCTGCTCGGTGATGCCGAAGCGCTGCCAGACCGCGCCCTCCTCGTCGACGAGGTGGGTGATCCCTTCGGTGTCCTCGGCGAAGTCCTCGATGGCCGAACCGCTGTCGAGGCCGCCGACGCCGACGACGTTGAGCTCTCCGGCGTACTGGCTGGCAAGACCCTCGACCTCCGGCACCTGACCCAGGCAGGTCGGGCACCAGGGCGCCCAGAACCACAGCAGCGTGGGCTTGCCCACCAAGGTGCGGCCGTCGAACTCCGCCCCCTCGACGGTGGTGGCGGTGAACTGCAGAGCCTCTGGAGCCTCCGCTGCTGGGGAGGGGCTAGTCGAGTCGGCGTCGGTGGGAGAGTCCTGGGTCGAGCCGGCGGGATCGCTGCCGGGTTCGGCCTCGGATTCACCGGCCGGAGCGCTGTTGTCGACCGCTGCCCGTTCAGGCGAGGCAGTCGAGTCGTCAGCTGTTTCAGCGCAGCCGGCCGCGAACAGCGTCAGCGCGGTGCAGCAGGCAGCAATCAGGCTGCGGACGGTCATGAGTCCCTCCGGTTTGGTCGATCCCTCCATACTGCCGCAGCGGGAGCGGCCGGGGGGGATTAGTTCTTACGGTCCGCTGACAACCCGATAGCGTCGGCGTGTGAACAGCAGGCTGGTCGTCCTCGGCAGCTGTGGGGCATGGCCGGAGGCGGGCCGGGCTTGCAGCGGGTTCGTCTTGGAGCACCAGGGCTTTCGCGTTGTCCTCGACCTCGGGTACGGCACGCTGCCGCGCTTGTTCACGTTGCTGCGCAACTCGTACGGCGACGGCGTCGACGCGGTGGTGGTCACCCACGGCCATCCCGACCACATGGTCGATCTGCATGGTCTCTTTCGCGCCCGCTGGTTTGGTCGCCGGGAGTCGCCACCGCTACCGCTGTACGCCCCAGAGCAGGTCATCGCGCGGGTGGCGGGGCTCGAAGAGGACGATGCGGAAGCGGTGCGGCGGGTCTTCGACTGGACACCGCTGCCGGCCGAGCCGCTACCGCTCGGGCCGTACCGGCTGGAGAGCTTCGACCTGCCGCACTTCGTGCCGAATGCCGGCGTCCGGTTCACCGCGCCGGGACTGACCGTGGCGTACACCGGCGACACCGGCCCCAGCCCGCTGTTGGCCCAGCTCGGGCGGGACGCGGACCTCTTCATCGTCGAGGCCTCCGACCGCGGGCAGGCCAGGCCCGTGCAGCCGCGGATGCACCTGACGGCCACTGAGGCGGCCCGAGCGGCGGTGGACGCCGGGGCGCGGCGGCTCATGCTCACCCACTTCTGGCCGGGAATCGACCGTGCCGCCTCCGCTGTCGCCGCGGCCGACGTCTTCCTCGGCGAGGTGCTGCTGGCGGACGAGGGCCTCGAGGTTCGTCTCCCGTAGGTAAGAGAGATGGTGCCAGCGGTGGTACCATACATTTATGAAGAAGACGACTGTCTATCTCGACGAAGAGCTGAAGGCGGCCGTAAGACTGGCGGCAAGAGTCCGTGGCCTGTCCGAGGCTCAGGTGATCCGTGAGTCGATCAGGGCAGCCGTTGCCAGCCCCAGGCAGGCGCCACGTGAAGGGTTGTTCGCGGCTGAGCCGATGGCTGATCGGGTCGACGAACTGCTCGCTGGCTTCGGCACTCGGTGATCGTTGACACGAGTGCGCTCTTGGCCCTGTTCAACAGCCAGGAGCCCCAGCACGAGGCAGTGACTGCGGCCCTTGCTGGTCACGGTCGCGACCCGCTGGTCGTTTCGCCGTATGTGCTCGCCGAGGTGGACTGTCTGGTCGCGACGCGAGTTGGAGTGACCGCCGAGATCGACGTGCTGCGGGAACTTGCCGGCGGTGCCTGGGAGTTGCCTGCGTTCGGTCGTGGCGACGTGGATTCAGCCGTCGGCCTCATCGCGAAGTACGCCGACCAGGCCATCGGTCTTGCTGATGCCTCTCTGGTCGTCTTGGCCAAGCGTTATGGCACCAGAACGGTCGCAACGTTGGATCGGCGGCACTTCACGGCGCTGCGACCGCTCGACGGTGGTCGGTTCGCTCTCGTGCCTTGAGAGAACCCCAGCCTCGCGACGCTCGCCACGGTCACGAAGTCCTGACTCACTCCAGAAGACGCGCGAGCGTGGCCACCAGGGCCTCCGCTCCCGTCGACCCGCAGGGCGGCGCGCTGGAGGCGTTGCGCACGGTCGGGTTGCGCGTGACGACCCCACGCCGGGCCGCCCTGGCGTGGCTGGCCGAGCACCCCCACTCCACCGCCGACGCCATCGGTGCGGCGCTGCGGGAGCAGCTCGGTTCGGTGTCCACTCAGGCCGTCTACGACGTCCTCGGCGCGTGCACCGACGCGGGCCTACTGCGGCGCATCGAACCCACCGGGCATCCCCGCCCGATTCGAGCGTCGCGTCGGTGACAACCACCACCATCTGGTGTGCCGCCGATGCGGCCGCACCGAGGACATCGACTGCCTGATCGGATCCCGACCCTGCCTCACGCCGGACGCCGACCACGGTTTCACGGTCGACGAGGCAGAGGTCGTTTTCTGGGGTCTGTGCCCCGCGTGCGTCTCCGCGGCGCCTGCTGCGGACAACATCCACCACAACGAGGAGGAAGAACTGTGAGCGAAAACCGGCCCAAGCCGACGACGACGGATGCCGGCATACCGGTGGAGAGCGACGAGCATTCGCTCACGGTCGGCCCGGACGGACCGATCCTCCTGCAGGATCACTACCTCATCGAGCAGATGGCGCAGTTCAACCGCGAACGCGTGCCGGAACGCCAGCCGCACGCCAAGGGCGGCGGCGCCTTCGGCCGGTTCGAGGTGACGCACGACGTCAGCACCTACACGAAGGCTGCGCTGTTCCAGCCGGGCACCACGACCGACGTGCTGATCCGGTTCTCCACGGTTGCCGGCGAGCGGGGCAGCCCCGACACCTGGCGCGACCCTCGCGGCTTCTCGCTGAAGTTCTACACCACCGAGGGCAACTACGACATGGTCGGGAACAACACTCCGGTCTTCTTCGTGCGGGACCCGATGAAGTTCCAGCATTTCATCCGCTCGCAGAAGCGCCGCGCGGACAACAATCTGCGCGACCACGACATGCAGTGGGACTTCTGGACGCTGTCGCCGGAGTCGGCGCACCAGGTGACCTGGCTGATGGGTGACCGCGGGATTCCGCGAACCTGGCGGCACATGAACGGCTACTCCAGCCACACCTACATGTGGGTCAACGCGCAGGGTGAGAGGTTCTGGGTCAAGTACCACTTCAAGACCGACCAGGGCGTCGAGCACTTCACCCAGGACGAGGCCGACCAGATGGCGTCGGTGGACACCGACTACCACCAGCGCGACCTGTACGAGCACATCGCGGACGGTGAGTTCCCGAGCTGGACCCTCAAGATGCAGATCATGCCGTTCGAGGACGCCAAGACCTACCGGTTCAACCCGTTCGACCTCACCAAGGTGTGGCCGCACGGCGACTACCCGCTCATCGACGTCGGCCGGATGACCCTCGACCGCAACCCGACCGACTACCACACAGAGATCGAGCAGGCGGCCTTCGAGCCCAGCAACCTCGTGCCGGGCATCGGCCCGAGCCCGGACAAGATGCTGCTGGCCCGACTGTTCTCCTACCCCGACGCCCACCGGTACCGCATCGGCGCGAACTACAAGCAGTTGCCCGTGAACGCGCCGACGTCGCCCCTGCACAGCTACAGCAAGGACGGGGCGATGCGGTACAACAACGTGTCGGACCCGGTCTACGCGCCGAACTCCAAGGGCGGGCCGAGCGCCGACACCGAGCGGTTCGGCGAGCCCGCGGGTTGGCACACCGACGGGGAGATGGTGCACGCCGCCTACACGCTGCGCGCGGAGGACGACGACTGGGGCCAGGCCGGCACGATGGTCCGCGAAGTCCTCGACGACGCGGCGCGCGAGCGGCTGGTCGACAACATCGTCGGCCATCTGCTCAACGCCGTCAGCGAGCCCGTGCTGCTGGCCGCCTTCGCGTACTGGCGCAACGTCGACAAGAACCTCGGCGACCAGGTCGAGGCCGGCGTCCGCGCCAAGCAGGACGCGAGGGACCCGAAGGCTGCCGGGCAGGGGAACCTCGCCCGCGAGGACATGCAGGGCCAAGGCCTGACGTTTCACTCGCGACGGTGATCACGTGTCTGCGGGGACGAGGTCTGCGTCGACGGTGATGTCGGCGGCCTCCGTGGTCACGAAGGCGACCTCGCCGGTGATGCGACCGGCCGCCTTGAGGTCGTCCAGCGCGAGTTCGGCCAGTCGCAGCTTATCGGCGGGGCCGCTGATGGTGGCCGTCGCGACCTCGGTGCGCATCGACACCTTGGCCACGGACTTGGCGCCCCGCACGCCGGCGAGGGCAGCGGCCGCCGCGCCCAAGACAGCCGGTTCGTGCTGGGCGGTGGCCAGATCGGCTTCGGGTTCGGGCCAGGTCGCGCGGTGGACAGACCCGTCCTGCCACCACGACCACACCTCCTCGGTCACGTAGGGGAGGAACGGGGCCAGCAGCCGCAGCTGCACCGACAACGCGGCCGACAGCGCGGCGCGGGCCGAGGCCGCGCCGGCCTCGCCACGGGCGCCGTACGCGCGCTCCTTGACGAGCTCCAGGTAGTCGTCACAGAAGGTCCAGAAGAACCTCTCGACCGCCTCTAGCGCGGTCGTGTAGTCGTACTGCTCGAACGCCGCGGTCGAGGCCCCCACGACGTGACGGAGTCGACTGATCATCGCAAGATCGAGCGGGTGGGTGATCGCCGTCGCGGTGCCGCGGGCGGCGCCGACCTCGAGCACGAACTTCGAGGCGTTGAGCACCTTGACAGCCAGTCGGCGGCCGACCTTCATCGGGTTCTCGTCGAATGCGGAGTCCTGCCCCGGCCGCAGTGAGGCGGCTCGCCAGCGGACGGCGTCGGCGCCGTACTTGTCCAAGATCTCGGTCGGGAGGGTGACGTTGCCCTTCGACTTGGACATCTTCTTGCGGTCGGGGTCGAGCACAAACCCGGAGATCATCGCGTGGCTCCACGGCGCGGTGCCATGCTCGAAGTGAGAGCGCACCACACGGGAGAACA
>JACCUS010000027.1 GCA_013811715.1 Nocardioidaceae bacterium | reverse complement strand
GAGCACCAGCCGTCGCAGCCGCGACGGCTCAGGGGAAGACGATGAGTTCAACGAGGCATCCTTGGTCGGCGTGAGCTTCGAGACGTCGTACGACGCCGCCGACCAGGCTTCCCGGCACACCATGTTGCGGCTTGCCCAACCAGTCTAGCCGCCGCTTCTCGGCAGCTGTGGCTGACGGTTGGCGACGGATGCCGGGCGGGTCTTCAGCCGCAAGGACCGGTCAGTCCTCGTCGGCCTTGCCGGTGGCCAGGTTCTGCTTGATCGAGTCGACCACCGACGAGTCGGCAAGCGTGGTGACGTCGCCGGTCTCGCGGTCCTCGGCCACGTCCTGCAGCAGCCGCCGCATGATCTTGCCCGAGCGGGTCTTCGGCAGCTCGGGCACCACCATGATCGAGCGTGGCTTGGCGATGGCGCCGATCTCCTTGCGCAGGTGGTCGCGCAGCTCGGCGACGACGTGCGCTCCGCCGTCTCCTGCGCTCTCGCGCAAGATCACGAACGCGACGATAGCCTGACCGGTGGTGGCGTCCGCCGCCCCCACGACGGCCGCCTCGGCGACCTTCGGATGCGACACCAGGGCCGACTCGATCTCCGTCGTCGACAGGCGGTGCCCGGAAACGTTCATCACGTCGTCGACGCGCCCGAGCAGCCAGACGTCGCCGTCCTCGTCAAGCTTGGCGCCGTCGCCGGCGAAGTAGCGGCCCGGGAACCTCGACCAGTAGGTGTCCTGGTAGCGCTCGTCGTCGCCCCACAGCGTGCGCAGCATCGCCGGCCACGGCTCGGTCAGCGTCAGGTAGCCGCCCGACCCCGGGGACACGGCCTTGCCGGACTCGTCGACCACCTCCGCGCAGACGCCGGGGATCGCCTTCATCGCCGAGCCGGGCTTGGCGGAGGTGACGCCGGGCAGCGGGCTGATCATGATCATGCCGGTCTCGGTCTGCCACCAGGTGTCCACCACCGGGCAGCGGTCGCCGCCGATCTCCTTGCGGTACCAGATGTACGCCTCGGGGTTGATCGGCTCACCGACCGAGCCGAGCAGCCGCAGCGCCGACATGTCGAACTTCTGCGGGATCTCCGCGCCCCACTTCATGAACGTGCGGATCGCGGTGGGCGCGGTGTAGAGGATGGTCGCCTTGTAGTCCTGCGCGATCTCCCACCAGCGCCCCTTGTGCGGCGTGTCCGGTGTGCCCTCGTACATCAGCGACGTTGTGCCGTTCAGCAACGGCCCGTAGACGATGTAGGAGTGGCCCGTCACCCAGCCGATGTCGGCCGAGCACCAGTAGACGTCGGTCTCTGGCTTGAGGTCGAAGATCGCCCAGTGCGTGTAGGCGCAGCCGACGAGGTAGCCGCCGGTCGTGTGCAAGATGCCCTTCGGCTTGCCGGTCGTCCCCGACGTGTACATCACGTACAGCGGGTGCTCGGCGTCGAACGCCTCCGCGGTGTGGTCGGTGGACTGCTTGTCGACCAGCTCGTGCCACCACACGTCGCGGTCGTCGGTCCACTCGATGTCGGCCTGGCCGGTACGGCGTACGACCAGGACCGACCGCACGTCGGGACACGACCTCACTGCGTCGTCGACGGCGGGCTTCAACGCGGACGCCGCGCCGCGCCGGTAGCCGCCGTCGGCCGTGACCACCACGCGGGCGTCGCAGTCTTGGATGCGGGTGGACAGCGCGTCTGCCGAGAACCCGCCGAAGACCACCGTGTGGGGAGCGCCGACGCGGGCACACGCCAGCATTGCGACGACCAGCTCGGGGATCATCGGCATGTAGATCGCGACCCGGTCGCCCGCCTGCACCCCGAGCTCGACCAAGGCGTTGGCGGCCTTGCACACCTCGTCCTTGAGCTCGGCGTAGGTGATCGAGCGGGTGTCGTCCTCGGGTTCACCGACCCAGTGGTAGGCGACCCTGTCGCCGCGGCCTGCCTCGACGTGGCGGTCGACGCAGTTGTACGCCGCGTTGAGCTTGCCGCCGACGTACCACTTCGCGAACGGCGGGCTGCTCCAGTCGAGCACGTCGGTGAACGGCTCGGCCCAGGTCACCCGTTCCGCC
>JACCUS010000145.1 GCA_013811715.1 Nocardioidaceae bacterium | reverse complement strand
GACACGACCGTCGTCGAACGTCTTGGCCGGTGCCTCGGCCAGCGCCCGGAACAGCTCGGCGCGCGGCATGGCGGTCTGGGCCAGGCCGAGTATGCCGAGGAACCCGCGGGCCAGGGCGCGTTCGTGGACCGCACGGGTGCCGGGCCCGTTGAACGTGATGCCGGCCTGGTTGAGCTGCTCGTGGAGGAGCCGGGCGTAGGGGGAGGGTCGCCCGTAGAGGATCGCGATGCGATGCGCGGGTGTCTGCTCGAAGGTCGTGACGACCTCGCGGATGATGCAGCGGACCTCGTCGTCGGAGTCCGAGGCGTGGCGGACCTGGGTGGCGGTGGGTGGCTTGGGGCTGTCTTCGGGTTGGCCGAGCCCGAGGCGGGTGAGCGTGCGGCGTACGGCGGTGTCTGCCCGTCGTACGCCGGTGAGCCCGACCAGGACGGTGAGGTCGGCATGGTTGGCGTGGTCGGCGTGGTCGCTGAGGGCGTGGGCGAACGCCGCCTCAGCCTGGGTCAGGGCCTGGGGGAGGTAGAGCACGACGGCTCCGAGCTCGCGGATCGTCTCGGGTGTTTCGTTGACCAGGTGCGTGGCGGTGTGGAGCAGATCGGTGGGGTCGTACCAGTCCTGTCGCAGTTTGTCGGTGACTGTGTTGTGCAGACGGGCGACGTCGCCGGGGAGCTTTCCGGCCGCCGCCACTGCTTGGAGGGCCGGCTCGGTGAGGTCGCGGAGCTCGCGGTGGGCGTTGGTCAGAGCCCGGATGGTGGCCGGGTGCTCGCTCGCCGAGGCGAACAGCCCAGGGGCGGCGTCGAGTGTGGAGCGCCAGGCGGAGGCGAGGATCGGTCGGGTGGCTGGCCTTCGTGGGTCGAGGTGCGGTGCGGCGATCTGCTCGGCCAGGCGGGGGAGGGTGGCGAGGTAGATGCCGGCGACGCCGGGGTGGTCGTCGGTCAGCCCGTGCGCCAGGTGGCGGCGGGCGACGATGCCGGCGATGTTGTTGGGCACGAGGATGGTGACCGGTGCCATGGCGTCGTCCCGTTTGGCGGTCGCCACGACCTCGCGCAGCATGTCGAGCGCTGCCCGGCCGTAGCCGGTGGAGCGGAGCTGTACTGGCACGGAGACCCCTGTCGATTGATACCGTTTGTCACGGTAGCCGTCGCCGCCGACATTGGCGAGACGCCGAGGGGCGTCAGACGCTGTCCTGCGCCCTGGGCGAGACTGTGTAGTCGACGCCAGGCCCCCCGAGGTCGAGAAAGCGCGAAAAGTGCCCCTGGAAGGCGACGTTGATCGTCACGAGCCCGCCATGCCGGTTCTGCAGGATCTCCAAGTCGGCCTCACGGGCCGGATCTGCCAGTTGGCAATCTCGCGCTGGCGGATGTCGATGATGACGTCGGCTGCCCGGGACGCCTCGCGTTCGAGCCGCCACGACTCCGGGCGCGTGGAACGTCCTTTTCGTGGGGCAAGGTCGCGATGACGACCGCGCCCGCCATCGACAGCAGGGACACCCATCGCTGCCAGTTGTCGGTCCAGTCGCTGAGGTCGTCTAGCACCACCAGTCCACGGTCATGCTGGTGCACCGCTCACAGCAACGTCTCGAGATGGGGAAGTGAACTGTCGGCCATGACGGCGAGTGGCGCCTGGCCGATCTGCCGTCGTACACGCTCCATGCGCCGCCGATCGGCGTCACTCACCCGTTTCTGTGGGAGATAGGGCATGGGGATGCGTCCTTGTGTCGACAGCAGTCGGTACGCGCACAGGCGGAGGCCGGCGAGTGGGCAGATGTACCAGGTGGGCCAGGCGCGCTTCACCGCCGTCGCAAGCGCCAGCTGTGAAGGGAGCGTCGATCGTCCTTCTTGGGGTGCGGCCGTGAGGAGCCAGACGTCTCCCAGTCGGATGCCGCCGGTGAAATGGTCGAGGTCTCGGAAACCCGTCGGGAGCGTTGGGCGCTCGGGCTCGGCTGGACGGCGGCTGCCAGGAGTCTTGAAGCGGAGAGCATGGCGGGCAGTCTCTCGACCCGCGCCGTCTCCGGGACCTCCGAACGGTTCTGGCTCAACCTGCAGTCCCGCTACGATCTGGAGAGGGAGAAAGACAAACTGGCCGAGTCACTGGATCGGATACACCCACTCGCCAGCGCATAGGCGGGTTCTCTTCGGTCGCCCGCAA
>JACCUS010000498.1 GCA_013811715.1 Nocardioidaceae bacterium | reverse complement strand
GCCGCGTTGTACAGGTTCGTGAGCGGGTCCTGGAGGGCGCGGAGGCTCAGCTCCGCGATCGCGGTGGCCGTGGCGAGCGACGCTGCGGTCTGGGCGGCGAGGAGCTCCAGGGCTGCCCCGACGGTGAAGTCGTGGGGGACCGGCCGGATGTCCGCCGTGGTGAGCAGCCCCGTGACGAGGCCGCCGACGACGAGGGGCTGGACGGCGATCGACCCGACGTCGGCGCGCAACAGGAACTCGTAGCCGGACGGGATCTCTCCTCCACCGGGGAAATGCGAGGCCGTGCCAGCGTCCACCCACGAGGCGATTACCCGGAGGTCGTCGTCGGTCCAGCGCACCAACGTCTCGGCCAGTGGCCCGCTGGCACGGTGAACGGACCAGATGCCGTCGTCACCTGGTCCACAGAGCGCGGCGCTCGACATCCCGGACAGCTCGATCGCGCCCTCGACGGCTCGGGCACCGATGCGCTCGACCTCGGTGAGCGACGTCAGGGAGACGACGATCCGCGCCAGCCGCTGAGACAGATGCACCGGAGGCAGCCCGCCGGCCGCCTCGATCGAGGTTGCCAGCGTCGCTGCGGCTACCTCGAGGACTCCGCAGATGTCCTCGGGCAGGGTGGTCCTCGACTCGACGTTGACCGCACCGATCACTCGGCCCCGAACGGTGACGGGGACACAAGCCTCTGCGTTGAGCCCAGGGATGGCGGCGATGAAGTGAGGGGCGCTGGCGACGTCGGGGATGACGACTGACTCTCCGGACGCGACCACCCGGCCGATCACGCCCATCCCGGGCGGGAAGCCGTCGACGACCTGGAAGTATCCGCGAGCTGCTTGGCATCGGAGGCGGCCGTCGACGAGAAGGTAGACGCTGGGCAGCCCGCCGTACTCCCACAGGTCGTCGACAACACCCTCGCAGGCCTCGGAGACCGTGCTCGCCGCCGAACAGCGCGGAAACCGCACATTCATCTCGAGTTGCCGCACCTCCCTGCACCCTGGTCTTAGAGCTCGCCACGTGTGTGCGACAGGGTCCCCATCCTACGCCTGCGCGGTGACGGCCACGGGTGAATGTCCGCTAACCGCTCACGGAGCGGCAGGGACGGTGGCGAAGCTGGCGGACGTAGTCATCTGGCGCGCCAGCGGCCACGGCGGCTTCGCTGATGATCCCGAGGTAGCTGGCGGACGGGAGACCGCCCTCATGGGTGTCGAGCACGTAGAGCCAGGCCAGCTGTGCACCCTCGAGGGTCTGCACCCGCACCCGCACCCTGCGGTAGAGATCGATCTCCCACTCGTCGAGGGCGGCCTCGTCCTCGCGCGCGACGTCATACAGGTGAATGAAGACGGCAGACCCGTCGTCCTCGACCACGGTGGCGAGGGCCCCGTCCCAGCCGTGCTCCTCACCGGCGAACGTCAACCGCCAGCCGGGCAGCCAGCCGGTGCCTCGGCCCGGTGAATGCGGGCAGCGCACCAGCATCCGGGCCGGATCCAGGTTCGAGCCGTAGGCAGCATAGAGGACCACGCAGTGGAGGCTATCGTGGCCGCGTGACTCGCGTGGTGATCGTCGGCGGCGGGCCGGGCGGTTATGAGGCCGCGCTCGTGGCGGCTCAGCTCGGCGCCGCGGTGACGCTCGTCGACCGCGATGGGATCGGCGGCTCAGCGGTCGTCACCGACTGTGTGCCGTCGAAGACCTTGATCGCCACCGCGGAGGTGATGGCTTCGGTTCAGGGGGCGGGCGAGCTGGGCGTCCGGATGGCGGGCCACGGAGACCTCGCCGGCTCGGTGGGCGTCGATCTTGCAGTCGTCAACGCGCGAGTCAAGGCACTTGCGGCGTCCCAGTCAGGCGACATCTCGCGTCGGCTTCGTGAGGAGGGTGTCCGGCTGGTCGCCGGATCAGGACGACTCGATGACACAGCCCAGGTGATCGCGACGACGGATCAAGGCGAAGAGCGGCTGCCCGCGGACGCCGTCCTGATCGCCACCGGTGCCCACCCACGCATCCTCGACTCGGCCGTCCCGGACGGAGAGCGCATCCTGACCTGGGAGCAGGTCTACGACCTCGACCAGGTCCCGAGCCGCCTCATCGTCGTCGGTTCGGGCGTGACAGGCGCCGAGTTCGCCAGCGCCTACAATGCCTTCGGCATCGACGTCGTGCTTGTCAGCAGCCGCGACCGGGTGCTGCCGGGCGAGGACGCGGATGCCGCGAAGGTGATCGAGGACGTGTTGACGCGGCAAGGGATGACGCTGCTCGGCAATGCGCGCGCCGCGTCGGTGCAGCGGCGCGGGGACGGTGTCTCGGTCACCCTGACCGACGGCCGCGTCGTCGACGGCTCCCACTGCCTCCTCGCGGTTGGGTCCCTTCCGAACACGGCGGGCCTTGGCCTCGAGACAGCCGGGGTCGATCTCGACGAGGCAGGGAACATCTGTGTCGATAAGGTGTCACGGAC
>JACCUS010000479.1 GCA_013811715.1 Nocardioidaceae bacterium | reverse complement strand
GGCGTCGGTGGTCGACGGCTGGCCGATCGCTGAGTCACCGTCGAACGTCTCGTCGGGCAGCGGCTCCACCTTGCGGTTGGTGACGCTGCGGAGCTCGGTCTCCGCCTGCTGGACCAGCTGCTCGCGGCTCAGCCCGGGGATGGGGGTCGGCGACACCGTGTTGAAGTTCATCCGGAACTCACCCGGCGTCGCCGGCTCGGCGACCGCGACGTCGGCCTGCGGGTTGGAGGCCTGCGCCTGCTGGGTCACGTCGGTCCAGCGGGCTGGCAGGGCGAAGGCGTAGCCCTGGCCCGTGATCGTGCCGGCTGGGGGCTCGGTCGGTTCCTCGGTGGTGGGCTCCGTGGTTGTCGCCTCGGTGGTGGGCTCGGTGGTTGTCGGTTCGGTGGTTGTCGGCTCAGTGGTGGTCGGCTGGCTGGTGGTCGGCTGGCTTGTGGTGGGTTCGGTGGTGGCCGAGGCGGTGTCGTCCCCATCCGCGGCGGTGTCGGTTGCGTTCGAGCATCCGACCAGGGCGAAGCCGGCGAGGAGTGCGACGAGGGTGCGGGCGAGCAAGGACATGCGTTCGACGTTAGCAACTGAACGGGTCTCCCTCCTCGGGCGAGCGACCCCCTGGCGGATGATGGCGGGCAGCGCCGCGTATCCGCCACGATGGACGGGTCCGCCCAGACCCAGAAGGAGTCACGAGATGCAGTTCGGTCGCAGCTATGAGGAGTTCGAGATCGACGCGACGTACAAGCACTGGCCGGGCAAGACCGTTACCGAGTACGACGACCACCTCTTCTGTCTGCTGACGATGAACCACCACCCGCTCCACCTGGACGCGCACTACGCCGAGGGCTCGACCCAGTTCGGCAAGAACGTCGTGGTCGGCAACTACGTCTACTCGCTGCTGCTCGGCATGAGCGTGCCCGACGTCTCGGGGAGGGCGATCGCCAACCTCGAGGTCGAGTCGCTGCGCCACGTCGCGCCGACGTTCCACGGCGACACGATCTACGGCGAGACGACGGTCCTCGACAAGTGGGAGAGCACGTCCAAGGACGACCGCGGGGTGGTGTACGTCGAGACCACCGGCTACAAGCAAGACGGCACGGTGGTGTGCGTCTTCCGCCGCAAGGTGATGGTGCCGAAGCAGAGCTACCTCCAGGCCCGCGGCGGCGAACAGTCCGGCCGGCCGGACCGGGGGGTTTAGAGTCGTCGTCGTGAGCGACGAGATGGAGCAGGAGGTCTGGCTGGTCCGCCATGGCGAGACCGAGTGGAGCAAGTCCGGCCAACACACGTCGACGACCGACCTGCCGCTGACGCCGATCGGCGAAGAGGCCGCCCGTTCGCTGCGCGGCTTGTTCGCCGGTACGTCGTTCGACCTGGTCATGGCGAGCCCCCGCCAACGGGCGAGAGTGACCGCCGAGCTCGCCGGCATCACCGACTTCGAGATAGACCCCGACCTGGTCGAGTGGGACTACGGCGACTACGAGGGATTGACGCGCGTCGAGGTCCACAAGTCCAGGCCCGACTGGTCGATGTGGACCCACGGCGCCCCGAACGGGGAGTCTCCTGAAGGCGTCACCGCCCGGGTCGACCGAGTGATCTCCAGACTGCGTGCGGCCGACGGCCGGGTGCTGCTCTTCGGGCACGGACACCTGACGCGGGCGCTGGCGGCCCGCTGGCTCGGCCAACCGGTGTCGCTGGGCGTCCACCTGCGGCTCGACACCGGCAAGCTCGGCGTGCTCGGCTACGACCGCGGCACACCCACCCTCGACCGCTGGAACTCCGCGACGTAGCGAACCCACGGAGCAGCCTTTCGTCGTCGGCGACCCCTGCGACCTTCGAGGTGAACGACCCGGTGACCTCCGAGAGAGGTTGCTGGCGCGACCATTCATCGACTATCGTCACTTGTCGATGGATGAGTTGCTGCCGCGGGATGCGGCCGAGCTGTACGCCGAGTGGTTTCGCACGCTGGCCGACCCGACACGGGTGCAGTTGCTGGCGTGGCTCTCGCAGCAGTCGAGACCGATGTCGGTGGGTCAGCTGACGGCCGCACTGCCGGTCGGGCAGTCGACAGTCAGCCATCATCTCGCCGCGCTTGCCGCGGTCGGGTTCGTGCAGGTGCAGCGCAACGGAACGAGCGCGCTCTACGCGGTCAACCCGACCTGCCTGGAGTGCTTCCCGAGCGCCGCCGACGTTGTCATGGGTCGACGACCACCCGACCCAGTGCCTCCGGCCTGCCCACCATCCGTCCCCGACAGGAGCTGACAATGGAAGAGCGCATCGATATCAGGGAGAGCGTCCGAGCTCGCTACGCCGCCGCCGCGACCCGCTCGGCGGCAGGGGAGCACGAGCTGGCGCGGGCGGCCGAGACGTCTTGTTGCGGAACGTCCGCAGTGGTCACGACAGACGAGCAGGGCCAGGTGGTGTTCGGTCCGGACCTCTACGGCTCAGAAGCGACGGCGGGCGCTCCGGACGCCGCCGTGGCAGCGTCGCTGGGTTGCGGCGTACCGACCGCTGTTGCAGATCTGCACCCGGGCGAGACCGTCCTCGACCTCGGATCCGGCGCAGGCGCCGATGTCCTCATCTCCGCCGGACGAGTCGCCCCTGGCGGTCGGGCGATCGGGTTGGACATGACCGTTGAGATGCTGGACCTCGCCCGAGGCAACGCAGCCGACGCCGGTGTCACCAACGTGGAGTTCCTGCAGGGCTTCCTCGAGGACATCCCCCTCCCCGACGACAGCGTCGACGTCGTCATCTCCAACTGCGTCATCAACCTGGCCGCGGACAAGCCGACAGTCCTCCGCGAGGCAGCTCGGGTTCTGCGCGCGGGCGGCAGGTTCGCGGTCTCGGATGTCATCGCCGACCCCGAGATGGACGACGCCACCCGGGCTGACATGCAGCAGTGGACCGGCTGTGTCGCCGGCGCCCTCACCGGGCCGCAGTTCCGGCAGGCCCTTGGCGACGCCGGTCTTGTCGACGTGGAGATCACCGAGACGCACCGGGTCCACGCCCGCGCCGTGGCCGCCATCGTCCGCGCACGCAAGCCATAACGGTCCTTAG
>JACCUS010000426.1 GCA_013811715.1 Nocardioidaceae bacterium | reverse complement strand
CCAACTCCCGCACCGCCTCGGGCCCCTGCGCATGAAGCGCCTCTGCCTCATCACGCCGCACGCCCGCAAGATTCCCTGCACGGGGCAGGAATCCTGCCTACGCCCGCGACACCCCTGAACGTCTACCGTTCTTCGGTGCCGGCGAGCAGCGTCGCGGTCGAGTGGTAGCCCCGCGGCACCTGCAGGCTGCTCAGCTTCGACCAGCGGTCGGTCGCCGGGTCGTAGCGCTCGGCCGGCCGTACTCCCGCCTCCTCGATCGGGTGCTCGTTGTACCCCTCTCGTTGGCCGCCGCTGACCAGCACCGCCTTGTCCGGTAGGAGGGTCGCGTTGTGATGGCGACGGGGGTTGGCCATCGGCGCCCGCCGCCGCCACTGCGGAGCTTCGGCGTTTAGGTCCACCGACTCGGCTTCGGACGCTGCCGCGAAGCCGCCTTGGGAGCCGACGTTGCCACCCCCGACCGTGAGAACGACCCCGTCGTACATCACCGACGGAACCGTCTTGATGTTGTCGGGACGAATGAGACGGTTCAACGGGCCGTTTCGCCACACACCGGTGGCGGCGTTGAGGAACGCGGTCTGGGGGCGCGGGCCGGCGTAGAACACTTCGCCGTTCGGCGCCTGGAACATGCCGGGGTACAGCGACATCTTGCGTTGGCCGAGGTAACGCCAGCCGCCGGTCGTCTTCCACACCTGCACGTCCTGGTTGGTGGCGCCCTAATCGTTGTTGCCGCCGACGGTCAGCACCTCGCCGTTGGCCAGCGTCGTCGACGTCGGGTACCAGCGGCCCGCCGCCATGTTCTCCACCCGCCGCCACCGGTTGTCCCGGTAGTCGAAGACGTTGGTGTGCGGGGTCCCGCGCGGGGATTGGAGGTTACGGATGCTCTGTCCGCCGGTGACCAGCAGCCGCCCGTCCGGCAGGAAGGCGTGGCCGCCGGCGAACACGTTGGTGGTGGCGTTGCGGACGTCGGTGAAACTGTCGGTCGCCGGGTCCCACACCGACGCTTCCGAAAACCCGGTGATTTCACGGGCACCCGGGTTGAAGCCAGCCTCGCCCTCCTCCCAGGAAAGGACCTTGCCGTTCGGGAGCAGGTGGGCGTTGACAGCGATCACCGGCCAAGGCCGTACCCCGGACCACGAGCCGCTGTCTGCAGGGTTCGAGGTCGAGCTGGTGTCGAGCCCCGTCGCCTTCCTCGCGAGATCGATGCGGACCTCACGGGTGGCGCCGGCGGCGAGCTCCACCGACTCTCGTCGGTTGAAGTACCCCCCGTTCCCGCTGTCGCCGGCCGGCGCGACCAGCACGACCTGGTGTCGTCCCGGCGCCAGCCGGAGCTCGGCTGGCGTGCTGTCGCGGCGGGCGCCGTCCACCCACACGGTCGCCGACGCCGACGTCGAGACAACCCGCAGCGTCGAGGTCGCGGCGGGCGCTCCCGCCGGCCGCCAGCCGCCCGCCGGCGGCCTATCAGACTCTCGCGCTCGTCGGTGCAGGCGCTCGCGAAGCTCAGCGCCGTCAGCAGCGCCACCGTGGAGAGCATTGTTGATCGGCGGCGCACCGGCCTCATCCTGGCATGCTGCCGCAGCTCGTGCCCGTAACGAAACCGAAGCCTGGCGCGCCTACCGTTGGCGGGTGAGCTCGGTGGGCGATGAGGAGTCCGGCACAGACCCTCGAAGGCAACCGCCGGCGAGATCGAGCCAGGAAAGTGTGCCCAGCCGTCAAGGAGATATGAAGTGATGTCCCGTCTGAAGAGCGTGGTGAAACGACACCCGATCATCACGTTCTTCGTCCTGACCTACGCGATCGGGTGGGGGTGCATACCCTTCTGGACCTTCGCAGCGTTCTCGCCGCTCCTCGCCGCCCTCGTCGTGATCCCCCTGACCCAGGCCGGGCAGGGCTGCGAGAGCTCGGCTCCCGGATGATCCGCTGGCGCCTGAGGTGGTACTGGTACGCGGTGGGATTGGGACTCCCGCTGGCGGTTGTCCTGCTCACCGTGGCGCTCAACCTCGCCCTCGGGGCAAGCACCCCCTCGCTGGCCGGGGTCGGCTCCGTGAGCACCATCCTCCTGATGTTCGCGGTGCGCCTGGTCAACCCCGGAGACGGGGCGATGGGCGAGGAGCCGGGCTGGCGCGGCTTCGCCCTCCCGGGCCTGCAGGGGTCCGGTCTCTCCCCTCGTGTCCACCCTGATCCTCGGCGTGGTCGTGAGCGGCTGGCACGTGCCCATCCTCTTCCTGGAAGAGGATGGGCTGCGGGCACCGATCGTGGTGGGCTACCTCCTGGGATCGGTTGCGGTGACCTTCTGGTACACGTGGTTGTTCAATCACACCGGCGGCAGCGTGCTCATAACGCTCGTGTCCCACGCCGCCCAGGGCACCATCACGATCGGAGGGTTCTGGTCCGCGGGCGCAGACTTCGCGCAGGCCAACTTGCTCTTTGGCCTCGTAGCGAGCGCGGTGGCGATCGGGTTGGTCCTCTTCGACCGGAAGGCCTGGCGTGGGCCTGCGGCTAGCTACTTCCCGCGGAAAAAGTAGCTGGCCGAAGGGGTCCGTTCCGTCCGGCCGGATCGAGAGAATGCCCTGCATATGGGTGAGTTTCTGGTGAGGGGAGCGGGTGGTGCTGCGATTGGTGGCCGG
>JACCUS010000383.1 GCA_013811715.1 Nocardioidaceae bacterium | reverse complement strand
ACCAGAAGGTGGCAGCAATCCTGGCCCATCGTTCCGAGGTAGGGCGGGGAGCACTCCCGGGCCTGATCTCGAGCCTGCCGCCGGAGGCACGAGCCAAGGTCCTCGCCGCCGAGTGGTACTCCACGGCTGCCTCAGCCTCCGGCTGACGTGAAATGAGCGGCGATCACGCCACCGCGACGCGCCTTTACCTCGAGGCGGCTCAGCGGACAACCAGCTTGCCCGAGCAGCGGTACCTCAACGAGCGAGCCACCCGGCTCCGTCCCTCATGAGAAACGGTGCTCGCTCGGCAGTCCACCTGTGGGCGGCGCACCGCTCGCATGCTCGCCGCCCCGACCAGCGCCTCGGGGAAGTTGCTGACCAAGACGGCGACCAGCAGGGCCAGCTTCCACCTCCGTTCAGCGACACCCCCAGGGCGGAGTTCTCGGGGATGCCGTCAAGGGTGACCGCGGCCAGCAGCGCCCACCCCGTCGGGTTGCTAGCCGACCGGCGGTCCAGCCATGTGTCGGCGACGACGAACAGCACCGCTCCGCTGGCGAAGCCGATAGCGGCGATCCAGGCACCGCCGCTGGAGTAGCCTTCCTCGAACAGGTCGAAGGCCACTGCGGAGATCAGCGCGCCGGCGGCGAAGGCCAGTGCCGCGGCGATGAGACCCCGGGGTGGACGCCAGAAGACGCCGGCAATCGCTCCGACCAGCAGTGGGAGCGATGCACCGGCGGCGAATCCGGCGGTGATCCAGATGTCAGCCACCCGCTGATTGTCTCCACCGGGAGCCGGGTGCTCGACCCGGGTTACCCGTTGAGATGACGAACCGCACAATGGTCTGTACCGTGTTTGTCCCCAGGGAAGGCGGGTACAACGCAGCCCACCAGAACCGGGACAACGAGGAACCGCCGGGATGACCGGCCGAGCAGGCCGTGGCCGATCAGCAGGGGTGATAATGCGCAACGATGTTCGGGCGTGGTTCGACCGGCGGACTTCCACCAGCGCGCAGTGGGACCGCCATCTGCTCGCCGAGTTGAAAGGCGAGACCCCAGTGAGCGTCGTGTTGCCGGCGCGGAACGAGGAGGCGACGGTCGGCGTCATCGTCGACTCGCTGCGGCGCAATCTGATCCAGCGGGTGCCATTGATCGACGAGCTCGTTGTCGTGGACTCCGGCTCCCAGGACCAGACCGCCCGGTGCGCCGCGGAGGCCGGGGCACGCGTCATCCGGCAACGGGACATCCTCCCCCGGCTCGGAGACGTCCCCGGCAAGGGTGAGGCCCTGTGGAAGTCGCTTGCGGCCACCCGCGGCGCCATCGTCGTGTTTATCGACGCCGATCTGCGTTCGTTCGACACCCAGTTCGTCGTGTCGCTGCTGGGCCCGCTGCTGAGCGACCCCGACGTGCAGTTCGTGAAGGCGTTCTACGACCGGCCGCTGCACAACGGCGCCAAGGTGATGCCGGCCGGAGGGGGTCGGGTTACCGAGTTGGTGGCCCGGCCGATGCTCAACCTGCACTGGCCGATCCTCGCCGGCTTCGTGCAGCCGTTGGCCGGGGAGTACGCCGCCCGCCGCAGCCTGCTCGAGCGGCTTCCCTTCGTCTCCGGGTACGGCGTCGAGATCGCCATGCTGATCGACGTGGTCCAGCGGGCGGGTCTCGATGCGATGGCCCAAGTCGACCTCGGACGCCGCGAGCATCGCAACTCCACCGACGCCGAACTCGGTCAGATGGCCGTACAAGTGGCGATGGCAGTGCTCCTGCGCCTGCATTCGCACGGGAAGGCGCTGCTCACCGAGGAGCCGTCGATGTCGCTCACCCAGTTCGTGCGCGACGACGGTGTCTTCGTCCCGTTCACCACCGACCTGACGGTGAGCGAACGCCCGCCGATGATCGAGGTGGCGGAGTACCAGCGGCCGATGGCGCAGGAACCCGCGTGACACTCTCGGTCCTGGTCAACGCCGGACCTTGGCTCGAGGTGCCGCCCGACGGCTACGGCGGGATCGAGACCGTGGTCGCGACGCTCGTGCCTGAGCTGCGGGCCACCGGTGTCCGAGTGGTGCTGGCGACTGTCGGCACCAGCACCCTCGAGGCCGACGGGTACGTCACCCCCGTCGCTGAGGCGAGATTCGCGTCGGTCGCGGCGCCGTACAACCAGGCCAGCGGCATCCCGCTGGCCCACATGCACGGGGTCGCCTCCTACCTGCGCGAGGACACCTCGATCGACCTGGTGCACGACCATCTCGAGGTGGTGGGGCCGACGGTCTTGTCGGCCATGGGGGGTGCGGCGCCGCCGGCCTTGCAGACGCTGCACTGGAACCTGCAGAAGCACCCCGACTTCTACCGCGGCTTCGACGGCGCCGGGCGGGTCTGCTTCGCCGCCGTCTCGGCGTCCCAGCTCGAGCAGGCGCCGCCCAACCTCCGCGCCCAGACCCTTGGCGTCGTACCGCTCGCCGCTCCGCCGCCGCGGCCCGTCGACGTCGGCGTAGGAGAGCATGCGCTGGTGCTGGCGAGGGTGACCCGAGACAAGGGGCAGGACATCGCGGCGCGGGTCTGCCTGCGCGCGGGCGTCCCGCTGGTGCTCGCCGGACCGGTCGCGGGGATCGGCGACCCGGACGAGCTGGATCGGCGGCTGCGGGCGGGTGGCGACCTGCTTCGACACCCCGACGTCCGCTACTACGTCGACGAGGTCGCCCCGCTGATCGACGGCGAGCAGGTGCGTTGGGCGGGTGGAGTCGCGGGGGAGGACAAGGAACGCCTGCTGCAGTCGGCCAGGGTGCTGCTCGCGCCCAACCGCTGGCCCGAGCCCGGCGCCACCGGTGTCGTCGAGGCGTTGGGTCGGGGCGTGCCTGTCGTCGCCACCCGGCTCGGGGTGCTCCCGTCACTCGTCGAACACGAGGTCACCGGTTACCTCGCCGACGACGAGGACGGCCTCGTGGAGGGCCTGCGGCGGGTCGACGGCATCGATCGTGGGGCCTGTCGCTCGTCGGCGGCGGGGTGGACACCCGCGGAGATGGCGTGCCGGTACCTCGACCTGTACGAGAAGCTGCTGGCTGCGGCCGGCGGCCGACGGGCGGCAAGCCGTTGAGCACGCGAATCGCCCTGGTCGGCGCGGGGGCGGTGGCACAGCGGCATGCCCGGGTGCTCTCCGACCTGGCTGGGGTCGAGGTCGTCGCCGTGGCCGATCCGGTGACCGAAGCCGCGCAGGAGCTGGCCGATGAGGTCGGTGCACGGGCCTATGAGGACGCGGAGCAGGCGCTCGACGCGTCGCCGGTGGACGGGGTCTACGTCTGCGTGCCCCCCTTCGCGCACGGGCCGGCCGAGGAGGCGGCGCTGTCCCGAGGGCTGCCGCTGTTCGTCGAGAAGCCCGTCGCGTTGAACCTCGCCACCGCCGAGGCGCTGGCGCGGCGGGTCGAGGAGGTTGGCGTCGTCACCGGTACCGGCTACCACTGGCGGTGCCTCGACCTGGTGGAGAGTGCCCGCAAAGAGCTCGCCGACTCGCCTCCTCTGATGGCGAGCGGCTACTGGCTGGACAAGAGACCGCCGGTGGCCTGGTGGGGGCAGGTCGACCGTTCCGGGGGGCAGGTCGTCGAGCAGCTCACGCACATCCTCGACGTCGCCCGACTGCTCCTCGGCGAGGCCGTCGAGGTGTACGCCGCCGGAGCGTTCGACGACGCCGCCGCACAGCTGCACAGCAACGGCTCGAACGTCCGGGTCAGCGTCGACGATGCAACAGCCGCCACGGTGCGGTTCGCCTCGGGGGCCGTCGCCACCTTCGCCGCCACCTCCGTGCTGGCGAGCAAGCACCGGGCGGCCCTGCACACCGTAAGCCGCGGCCTCCTGCTCGAGCTCTCCGAGACCTGCTTGATTTCAGACGACGGCTTTCACCGACTCGAGCGCGTTGCGGGCGAAGACCCGAAGGTGACCGTGGATGCCGAGTTCATCGCGGCCGTCCGAGGGGAGCTCGGGGCGACGCGCGTCCCCTACGCTGAGGCGGTTCGCACGCAGCGGCTCGCGTGCGCGATCGCGGAGTCGGCCGCCACCGGACAGCGAGTGGTGCTCAACGGTCGCGCGGCACCCGCCGGGGCCGCGGTCGGTGCCGAGTCCGGCCGATGAGGCGCCGCAATCTGGTCGTCGTTGAGCCGGGCCGGGTGGAACTGGTAGAGGAGGAGATGCCCGACGTTCCCGATGGCGGGCTGTTGCTCCAAACCCTGACCACGGGGCTCTCCACCGGCACCGAGCTGACCTTCGTCAAGGGCGACCACCCCGGGCTGCACTCCACCATGGACGCGGAGCTGGGGTTGTTCGTCCCGGCCACCGGCGCGCCCGGATACCCGGTACGGCGGCTGGGCTACATGGAGGTCGCCCGCGTCGCCGAGACCCGGACACCCGCGTTCGCGGTCGGCGATCTGGTCGCCGCGGCGTACGGTCACGCAACCGCGCACGTCAGCGACCCGGTGACCGAGCACGTCGTCCCCCTCCCGGGGGACCTCGACCCCGTGCTCGGTGTGTACGTTGCCCACCTGGGCCCCATCTGCGCCAACGGCCTCCTGCATGCCGCCGCCGACTCCTCGCCCGGTCCGACCACCACGCTGTCCGACGGGGTCTCCGGACGTCGCGTGCTGGTGACCGGCGCCGGCCTGATCGGGCTGCTGACCGCGTTGTTTGCTCATGAGTACGGCGCCCAGGAGGTCGCGGTGGTAGACGCCGACCCCCGCCGACGCGGGATCGCCGAGACGCTCGGGCTACTGGCGCTCGACATCGACGACGACCCCGCCCGCGCCTTGAAGACCCGTTGGCGGCACGGGCCCGGCGACCACGGCGCCGACGTCGTCTTCCAGTGCAGGGGGCGGCCGGAGGCGCTCGCGGTCGCGCTGCGCGCCGTACGCCCCCAAGGAACCGTCGTCGACCTGGCGTTCTATACCGGCGGGGCAGACGCGGTCCGGCTGGGCGAGGAGTTCCACCACAACGGACTGTCGCTGCGTTGTGCCCAGATCGGACGGGTGCCGCGAGGTCTGGCCCCATGGTGGGACCGCCAGCGGCTGTCCGCGGAGACCATCCGGTTGCTCCGCGGCCGGGGCGACGACGTCCGCAAGCACTTGGTCACCGACGTGCTCCCGCTCGAGGAGGCGCCCGCGCTACTCGCCGACGTCGTGGCGCACCGCAGGCATGTGCTCTCCGCCGTCTTCACCGTCGCACAGTAGGGCATCCGCCTGCTGCCACGGGTTCTGGCCGGGCGGTCATCTGGATCACGATTGGGCCGGGCCGCTACCGCACCGAGCCGGACCGGTGGATACTTGGGTCGGTTCACCGTGGTGGTCAAATGAGGGCTGCAAGCGCAGGCAGAAGGGACGGTGCGTCGTGGACATGGCTGCGGAGTTCTCCGAGATGGCCATCGCGCTGCTGGCCGAACCGGACGTCGACCACACTCTGGACGGCATCGTCTTGTTTGCCAAGGAGTCCTTGGGTGGCGATCACGCCGGGATCCACATCATGCAGAAGCAGACGATCGAGACCGCGGCGGCGACCGACCCCGTCGTTGCCCACGCGTCGAAGCTGCAGGAGGAGCTCGGCGAGGGTCCCTGCTTGCAGGCCGTCTGGTCACACGACACGTTCGTGGTCGGCGACGCGGCGACCGATGAGCGTTGGCCGGCCTACGGTCCGAAGGCCGCGGAGCTCGGCATGCACAGCATCTTGAGCGTCCGACTGCACACCTCGGCGGAGACCCTGGGTGCTCTCAACATCTATTCGCGCGAGGTCAGAGAGTTCAGCGACGACGATGTGGCGCAGGCGCACATCTTCGGTCAGCACGCGTCGGTCGCATTGGCCACCGCCAAACGTGAGGACGGGCTCAGAAAGGCGGTGGACTCGCGTACAGCTATCGGGCAGGCGCAGGGCATCTTGATGGAACGGTTCGGACTCACCGTCGATCAAGCATTCGCCGTCCTTCGTCGGTACTCACAGACGTACAACGTCAAACTGCGTTCGGTCGCCGACCGGCTGATCGAGACACGAGAGCTGCCCGAGTAGCCGGCCAGTGCGCGTTACCCGACGAGAGCCGGGTCCGCCTGGCGTGTCGGCTCAGCGGTGACGAGCTCGGCACGTAGCTGGTGCAGGATCCGGGAGAGAAGTCGAGAGATCTGCATCTGGGTGACACCGAACTCCGCCGCGATCCGTGCCTGGGTCCACTCGTGGAAGAAGCGGAGATAGATGATCCGGCGATCCCGCTCGGAAAGTCGTTGGCACAGTGGTCGCAGCGCGATCACTGCTTCGGCGCGGTCATACCCGCCGTCTTGCTGGCCGAGCGTGTCAGCAAGTGTCACCGACTCGTCCTCTCCGCTCGGCCGGTCCAATGAACTGGGGGAGAAGCAGCCGTCTGCCGCCAACGCCTCGGTGACGGCAGCCCCGGTGACCCCCAGGCAGCCGGCGATCTCTAGCGGGCTCGGCGCCCGCCCCGTCTGGTGCATGAGCCGCGCCGAGGTGGACGAGATGTTGGCCTGGAGCTCTTGAATCCGTCGCGGGGGACGGACGACCCAGGCGTTGTCGCGGAAGAAGCGCTTGACCTCGCCCAGCATGGTGGGCACGGCGTAACTCAGGAAGTTGTCGCTCTTGCCTGTGTCGAAGCCGCGTGCTGCCTTCACCAGCCCCAGGCAGGCGACCTGCACCAGATCTTCGTGTGCTACCCCGCGGTTGCGGTAGCGCATCGCGATGGACTCCGCGACCTCGAGGTTGAGCAGCACAACCTGCTCATACAACTGCCCTTGGAGGTCGGGATCGGCGTCGACCACTCGGGCCAAGAGCTCGCGGGTGCATCCGGATCGATCCGATGCCGACTCCTCGCCGCCGCCGACGGCGGGGAGTTGAGATGGTACGGACGAACTAGGCACCACGACTGCAGCCTTTCGGCGGAAGCGGTCTGTGGCAGTTGGCTCAACCACGTGGCTGCAATGCAAGCACCGTCTGGCTGGTTAGGCAAGACCTTGTGCCGAATTTGTTCATCACCGGCTGCGCAACGAGCCGATCGACCGCTTGACCCGGTCCCTTCCGGACGCGGCTGGTTGCGTGGGCGCCGCACGAGGACGTGCGTCGGTGTCGGCAGCTCTGATGTGCTCGAGCAGTTCCAAGATCCCGGGCACCCCGTCGGTGGGGCCCACCGCCGGCGCCGGGTGAGCGGGTTGTCGTCGTACCAGCTGCTCCTGCAGTCGAGCGATCGTCCAATCGCTGGCCTCGGCGATCTCGTCGCTGGTCACCGTGGAGACCAGCCGCGACTCCGGCGGCGGCGGCCGCCAGCGGAGGTCGTCAAGGTCGCCCACGACGTCGTACCCGGC
>JACCUS010000490.1 GCA_013811715.1 Nocardioidaceae bacterium | reverse complement strand
GGCGGTGCTGACCTGGTGTGGGGCTCTGACCCCAACAGGTTCGTCCGCGAGCAGTGCGAGCGCCTGCCCGTCGGCCGGGCCATCGACCTTGCGTGCGGGGAGGGGCGCAACTCCCTGTGGCTGGCCCGGATGGGTTGGAGGGTCACCGGCGTCGACTTCTCCCCCGTCGCTATCGACAGAGCCCGCAAGCTGTCGGCCCGCGAACCCGACCTCGTCCAGGTGCGGCTGACCTGGCGGATCGACGACATCACCCTGCACCGTGCCCGGCGAAGGCGCTTCGACCTGGCGCTGATGAGTTATGTGCACCTGCCACCTGAGCAGCAGGCGGCGTTGCTGCTGATGGCCGCGGAGAGCCTGCGCCCTGGGGGGCGCCTCGTCGTCGTCGGCCATGATCGCCGAAATCTCACCGAGGGCGTCTCCGGCCCGCAGGATCCCGACCTTCTCTACCAACCGGACGAGCTTCGCTCGACCCTCGAGGCGATCCCCGGCATCATCGTCGAGATGGCGACGACGCTCGAACGGCCCACCGACGACGGCGTCGCCCTGGACACGGTCGCGCGCGCCAGGTGCGCCACGCCACCCGCATCAGCGGAAGCTGCAACGGCAGCCGGGCGACGGCGAGCGCCTTGGCCACCGAGGACTCACCCCTGAAGATATCGGCCGTCATCTGCAGGTTGGCGGGGAAGACCGCCGCCAACAATGCACAACTGACGAGACCGGCGGTACGACGCGTGGGCGGGCACGCCAAGCCGGCGGCGCAGCCGAGCTCCACCACCCCACTGGCGTAGACCAGCTGCCGCTTGGCGGGCAGTCGGCGGGGAACGATCGCCTCGAAGTGTCGTGGCGTCACCAGATGGAGCGCTCCGATGACCGCGAAGCCGCCGACGAGACCCCAGGGAGCACGCGGGACAGCCGTCGTGGCCATCAGGCTTTCGCCGCGGAGATGTCGAGGATGCTGATCGGTTGCGCCGGGGACTCGGGTCCGTAGTCTCCACCCAACCCCTTCTTCACGATCTCGTCGACGACCTCCATCCCGCCGGTGACCTCGCCGAAGATCGAGTAGCCGCCCCCTTCCGTCGGCAAGGCGGTGTCGTCGTACACGATGAAGAACTGCCCGCCGTTACTGTTCGGGTCGGCGGTCCGCGCCATCGCCAGCGTCCCCCGGGGATAGGACCCGTCCGTGGGCGCGTTCTCGATGCCGAAGCCGTACCCCGGGTCACCGCCGCCGGTGCCTGTGGGGTCGCCGCACTGGAGCACGAAGATCCCCTGTTTCGTCAGCCGGTGGCAGGGGCTGTCCACCCAGTAGTCCTGTTCGGCGAGGTACAGGAACGACGCGACGGTCTGCGGCGCCTGGTCGCCGTACAGCTCGAACGTGATGTCGCCGCAGTTCGTCGTGACCGTCGCCTCCCACGTCGTGCCCTCGGCCAGCGCGGCGTCGGGCGTCTCGGTGAAGCTCTTGGGCTGGGCGGGCGGCGTCGGCGGCGCCTCACATGTCACTTCGGTGGGGCCGGCCGCCGCGCCGTCGGAGTCGTCGCCACCCCACAGGGCAAGGACGACGACCGCGCCGACGCAGAGCAGCACGGCGCCGGCGACGACGAGCTGGGTCCCACGAGGGGTGCCCAGGAACTGGAGGGGCCCAGGGGTGGGCGGCTGCTTGGGGTGCGACATGGCCGACACCCTATGAGACGGCGAAGTCGGTACGCCGCTCTGCCCCGCACCACTCGACGAGTGACCTCGCTCATGATTGATGTAAACTTGAAGACTCAACTACTTAGGAGTGCTGATGACGGAGATGACCGACGACCGCTCATTGGCGGCGGCCCCGGAATCGATGCCGGTGCTGTACCTGAGCCACGGCGCGCCCCCGCTGGCCGACGACACGCTCTGGACCGGGCAGCTGGCGTCGTGGGCGGCCGAACTGCCCAGGCCGACGGCGATCCTGGTGATCTCGGCACACTGGGAAGAGGCCCCGCTGACACTCGGCGCCACCACCACCGTGCCCCTCGTCTACGACTTCTGGGGGTTCCCGGACAAGTACTACGAAGTGCAGTACGCCGCGCCGGGGGCGCCCGAGCTGGCCGACCAGGTCCGCCAGCTGCTCTCCTCGCCCCAGCACCGTGTCCACGACGCGCCCGCCCGTGGGCTCGACCACGGAGCGTACGTCCCCCTGGTCGAGATGTTCCCCGCCGCCGACATCCCCACCTTGCAGATCTCGATGCCGACGCTCGACCCGACGACCCTGTTCGAGGTCGGGCGACGGCTGCGGCCGCTGCGCGAGGAGGGCGTCTTGATCATGGGCAGCGGATTCACCACGCACAACCTCCGCCTTATCGACATGCGCCTGCCGAGTGACCACCAGGCCCCCGGCTGGTCCACGGAGTTCGACGACTGGGTGCACCGCGCGGTCGCCTCGAAGGACGTCGACTCGGTCGTCGACTTCGCGAACAAGGCGCCCGCAGCCAGCCTCGCGCATCCCCGTACCGAGCACTTCGCGCCGCTCTTCGTCAGCCTGGGCGCGGGCATCGACGGCCGCAGCCCTGGCGCGTCCGTCATCACCGGGTTCTGGTATGGGCTCTCCAAGCGGTCCTGGCAGTTCAACTAGTGTCCTGGCACGACGGGCAATGGCACTCGGCGGCGCCTCTACTGCGATAACGTCCCCGACGTGACTGAGCTGCCGACCGGCGGGACCGTGCGCCCGATCACCCGGTGGGGTGAGCCGGTCATGCATGCGCCGTGCCGGCCGGTCGAGGTGTTCGGCGCCGAGCTTGCCGAGCTGGTCGCCGACCTGGCCGCCACGATGTACGCCGCAGACGGGGCCGGCCTGGCCGCGAACCAACTCGGCGTCGACCTCGCGGTCTTCGTGTTCGACTGTCTGGACGACGACGGCGAGCGGCACGTGGGCGCCGTCTGCAACCCACAGCTGTCGGTGCCCGAGGGACGTGACCGAGTGCTCGACGACTCCGAGGAGGGGTGCCTGTCACTGCCCGGCGCCTTCGTGCCGTGCCCCCGCGCCGACCACGCGACGGTGATCGGCGTCGACCACACCGGGGCACCGGTCCGATTTGCAGGCAACGGATTGTTCGCCCGGTGCCTCCAACATGAGAGCGACCATCTCGCGGGCACGGTGTTCGGCGACCGGCTGCCCACGCGGGCACGGAAGAGGCTGCTCAGGGAGGCCGCCATGGTGGCGGACGACTTCCCACCGGGATGGCCTACCCCCGAGTCGAGATGACGTAGCAGGCTATTGCGGCGGCAGCCGCCACGTTCAGCGAGTCCACGCCTCCGGTCATCGGGATCCGGATCCGTACGTCGGCCCCGGCGAGCCAGCGAGGGGACAGCCCCGGACCCTCCGAGCCCACGACGAGGCACACCCTGTCCCCGAGGGCGCCGGCCGCAGTGGCGATGTCGACACCGTCGGCCGTCGGTGTGAGCGCCACCGTGGTGAAGCCGGCCGCGGACAGTCGAGGCAGCGCGTCGTACCAGTCCTCGATGCGCGTCCACGGCAGCGAGAACACCGCGCCCATCGCCACCTTGATCGAGCGGCGGTACAGCGGGTCGGCACACCGCGGCGACAGCAGCACCCCGTCGACACCGAGTGCGGCGGCACACCTGAAGATCGCGCCGACGTTGGTGTGGTCGACGAGGTCCTCAAGTACGACGATCGACCGGGCGCCCGCCAGCACGTCGTCGACCGTCGCCAACGGTGGACGCTCCACAGAGGCCAGGGCGCCGCGGTGCACATGGAACCCGGTCACCGCCTCGGCGACAGCCTCGGTGACGACGAAACAAGGCACGTCGCCGGCCGCCGTCAGCTCTTCGTCCAGCCCAGGGAGCCAGCGCTCGGTCATCAAGAAGGAGCGCACCGGGTAGCCCGCGGCCATCGCTCGCCGTACGACCTTCTCCCCTTCGGCCAGGAACAGGCCGCGCTCGGTCTCCAGGTATCTGCGGAGCTGGACGTCCCGCAACGAAACGTAGTCGGCAAGCCGGTCGTCACCCGCGTCGTCGATGCGGATAAGCGCAACCATGACAACCTTCCTTGCGTCGCACAGACTGTACTCAGTGGAGGTGTACGTGCCGGGTCACCCGGCAGTTCACTCGGTTTGGCGAAGGCCGCGAGTGGGTAAGGACCGGCCCATGAGCCTAGAACGCACAGTTGCAGAAGACCCCTACGCCAAGCTTGCGGAGGTCCCGGCCTTCTCGGTCACCAGCACCGACGTCTCCGACGGCTCGCGCCTCGCGGACACCCATGCCGCCAGTGCCGGCAACACGTCGCCCCACCTGTCGTGGAGCGGCTTCCCCGACGACACCAAGAGCTTCGTCGTCACCTGCTTCGACCCCGACGCACCGACGCCCTCGGGATTCTGGCACTGGGTGGCCGTCGACATCCCCGCCGACGTGACCGAGCTGCCCAGCGGCGCGGGCGCGTCGGACGACTCACTGCCCGACGGCGCCTTCCACATCAAGGTCGACACCGGCGAGGCGGCGTACGGCGGCGCCGCCCCGCCAGAGGGCGACCGGGAGCACCGGTACTACTTCGTCGTCCACGCTGTCGCCGAGGAGAACCTCGGCGTGGACGCCGAGGCAACACCGGCGGTGGTGTCCTTCAACCTGGCCTTCAAGTCCCTCGGGCGCGCCATCTTGGTGGGCACGTACCAGAACTGAACGTGTCGACCGGGCAGACTGTCTCCATGAACGAGACAGACGTCCTCGGTGAGCCCTACACGCGTGAGGTCATCGAGCTACCCGACGACTACGAGGGCCCGGTGGTCGCCACCCTCGTCCGGCGACCCTCAGAAACCGGCGTCGACCGCGGTGCGGTCCTACACGTGCATGGGTTCTGTGACTACTTCTTCCAGACCGGACAGGCGGAGTTCTACGGCGCGCAGGGCTACGACTTCTACGCGCTCGACCTGCGCAAGTATGCGCGCTCGCTGCTCCCGCACCAGACGCCGAACTTCTGCCTCGACCTTGCCGAGTACTTCCCCGAGCTCGATGCCGCGCTCGACCTGATCCGCGGCGATGGGCATGAACGCGTGGTCGTCAGCGGCCACTCCACCGGAGGTCTCATCGCGCCGCTGTGGGCGGCGGCGAGGGCGGCCGAGGGCGACCGGGTCGCAGACGCGTTCGTTCTCAACAGTCCGTGGCTCGACCTGCAGGGGTCGTTCTTCGTCCGCACCGCTGGCACTGAGGCGATCAACCGGCTCGGCCAGCGTCGCCCGTACGCCGTTGTACCGCGAAACGTCAACAGCGTCTACGCCGAAACCCTGCACTCGGACTTCAAGGGCGAGTGGGACTACGACCTGGCCTGGAAGCCACAGCTCAGCTATCCGGTCCGGGCCGGTTGGCTGCGTGCCGTGCGGCTCGGTCACCGGAGGGTGCATCGTGGCATCGACGTCCAGGCGCCCGTGCTCAGCCTGTGCTCGACCGCGAGCATGGTCCCGCAGCAGTGGAGCGAGGAGGCGGCCAGCATGGATACCATCCTCGACGTCAGGCAGATCGCGAAGTGGTCCCACCAGCTCGGCCGCAACGTGACGGTGGTCCGGGTCGAGGGCGCCCTGCATGACGTACTCTGCTCGCGCAAGGACGTCCGCGACACCGCGTTCGCCGAGATCGACCGCTGGCTCGACTACGCCCTCGCCTAACCCCCCCTCGCTTCCCCCTCCCTTGCCTCCCCTGCCTCCCCCTCCCCCGCCTCCCCTGCCTCCCCACCCCCGCGCCTCCCCTCCCCCGCGCGAGAGGTCCCAAACGCACCCGCGAAGGGTCACAAGCGCACCCGCGAAGGGTCACAAACGCACCCTGCCGCCTAGTCGAAGAAGACGAGGGCGACGATCGCGACCAGGCCGACGACCGCGACAAGCACCCGAAACACCAGGGGAGGGAGGCGGCGACCCACCGTCGCTCCGAGCAGCCCGCCGACCACCGATCCGCCGGCGACCAGGCCCACCGCGACCCACGCGATGTCGGAGACGACGATGAAGACCACGGCAGCCACCCCGTTGACCAGCAAGGCGAGCGTGTTCTTGGCCGCGTTGATCCGCTGCATCGTCTCAGCCAGTCCCAACCCCAAGATGGCGATCAGCAGCACCCCTTGTGCTGCGCCGAAGTAGCCGCCGTAGACACCTGCGACGAATACCAATACCCAAACGATCACCGAGCCGTGCGGGGGGGCCGACTCCTTCGGACTCAGCCGGGCGGTGATCTGGGGCTGGACCAGCACCAGCAGGCAGCCAAGGCCGATCAGCACCGGCACTATCGCGTCGAAAGCCGCCTCAGGCAATGTCAACAACAGCACCGCGCCGGAGATACCGCCGAGCAGCGACGCGGTCCCGAGTCGGACGAGCCGGCTGCGCTGCCCCGCCAGCTCTCTGCGGTAGCCCACCACGCCGGACACCGATCCGGGGACAAGACCCACCGTGTTCGACACGTTCGCGAGGACAGGTGGATAGCCCACTGCCAACAGGGTCGGGAACGTGATCAGCGTCCCCGACCCCACGATCGCGTTGATGGCGCCTGCTCCAAGGCCCGCGACGACGACCGCGAGCGCCTCGAGCAGCGTCACCTAGGAGGCGGTCCTTGCGGCGGTTCTGGAGCTGACGGGTCGGGAGCCGAGGACTCGGTGGGTGGCACAGGCGGCTGCTCGCCCGGAGTCGCGGCCGCTGGGTCAGAAGGCGGACGCGCCGCCGAGCTCGCAGACCCGGTGGGACGCGCCGCCTGCTCGGCGGAGGCGATGGCCTCGGCGACCTGCGCGTGCGCGTCGGCTACGGAGGCCAGCGGGTCCTTGCCGCTGCCTCGGTCGACGTCGACGGCTGGGCCGTAGTCGACCCGCTGCCTGGGGCCGTCGGACTCGGTCGAGATGCCCTGGATCGAGCCGATCGTGCTGCCGAGCCCCTCGAGGGCGCGCCCGATCTCGCTGGGCACGATCCAGACCTTGTTGGCGTCCCCCTCGGCGATCTTCGGCAGCATCTGCAGGTACTGGTACGCCAGCAGCGCCTGGTTCGGCGAGCCGTCGTGGATGGACTGGAACACTGTCAAGATGGCCTGACCTTCGCCCTGCGCCCGCAGGATGCTCGACTCCCGGTCGCCCCGCGCCCGCAGCACCAGCGCCTCCCGGTCGCCTTCCGCGGTCAGGATCGCCGACTGCTTGGCGCCCTCGGCCGTCAGGATCTGCGACTGACGCATGCCCTCGGCGGTGAGGATCGCCGCCCGCTTGTCGCGGTCGGCCCGCATCTGCTTCTCCATCGAGTCCTTGATCGACGGCGGCGGGTCGATGCCCTTCAGCTCGACCCTGTTCACCCGGATCCCCCACCGGCCCGTCGCCTCGTCGAGCACGCCTCGCAGTGCGGTGTTGATCTGGTCGCGGCTGGTCAGCGCCTGTTCCAGCGTCACACCGCCGATGATGTTGCGCAGCGTGGTCATCGTCAGCTGCTCGATCGCCTGGATGTAGTTGGCGATCTCGTACGTGGCCGCGACCGGATTGGTGACTTGGAAGTAGATGACGGTGTCGATCGAGACCACCAGGTTGTCCTCGGTGATCACCGGCTGCGGCGGGAAGGAGACGACCTGCTCACGAAGGTCGATCAGGTAGCGCACCCGGTCCACGAACGGCGTCA
>JACCUS010000364.1 GCA_013811715.1 Nocardioidaceae bacterium | reverse complement strand
CGATCAGCTCGATCCGCGCGTTTACGCGCGCAGCCTCGTCCACCGCACCCCTTGAGAAGGAGCTCGTCGTGATGAACACACCGCGGTCGCCTTGGGCTCCCATCAGAGCGCCGACGAAACCCTGGATAGCGGGTCGATGCACAACGTTGTCGGCGGCATATCGTTTGGCCTGCAAGCCTCGAACACGAACGGCAGCCTGCCGTCGACCGTCAACGCCTTCAGGCGTACGTCGGACGGCAGTCCGTCGGCGTACATGGCCGACTGCCACTCCACCCCCGACAGCGTCTTGCCTTCGGGCTTTGCCTCGACCACGCCGACCGCCATCTGGTCGACGTACAGCAGGTAGTCCGCGCGACCGTGGCCCGCGGCCATCACCACCTCACGGACGGCCACACCCGGCGCGGCGAAGAGGTTCAGCGCGTGCCGGCTCTGGACGACCCAGCCGGCGTCGGTGAGCTGACGGTCGATGAGCACGCGAGCGCGCTGCTCGGCCGCCAAGTCCGCGCTAACCTCCTGAGGATCCATGACCGGCCCAGCCTATGCACCTCAGGGCATTCGCACCCCCACATCGGACATTTTGACCACTCGATGTAAGTGGTCAGCGGCGGAGTGCGCTCCACGAGGTCCAGGCGCAGCGTCGTGGTCGGAAACATCGCTCGCACATCAACCGGCGCCTCGCCACGGTTGCGCGTTCCATGGACGGTGCCCGCGGGTACGAACACGGCCCTTCCCATCTGGGTCGACAACGAGCCGCCAGGACGACGCCGGCCGGAAGTCGTCGGGATCTTCGCTCAGTGGTTGCTGCGGCGATGGAGGGACGATACCCATGGAACCTCCGCGCTCATGATGGGCTCACGCTTCCAGCCGCTCCACCGTCGCGCAAGGTCATCCCGGCGAGTCGTGCCATCAGATCCAGCTCGGACGGCCACACGTAGCGGAACGGCGCCGAGAAGACTTCGAGCTGGCCGTTGACGAACGTGGAACGGACAGAGGTGACGGTCCGGTGCAGTCGTTGACGTAGCGCTGACCTATCGGCATCAGGTGGGGCGCGCCGCTCGACCTGTACCGCTGACCGCCCGCATGGGTGGCGGACCCTGGACGGGCCGGTAACCCGCGGGCCGCGAGGAGAAGAATCCCTCGCCGTGGCTGAGACCGGGGAGCCGTTGCTCGAAGGGGCCCACCTGGTCGGTGGGGATGGCGCCGCTGATGTGGCAGCGCGTCGTACGAATCTCGGGATGCCCAGGAGTGGCGCCGGCGGCGTGCAGCACTTGCAGCACTTGGCTGATCGATTGCGACGGGATCTCGACCTCGAACTCGCTGACCGGCGCGCACACCGTCGTACCGGCGAGCCGGAGAGCTCCGCGAAGCACGACCGAGGTCAGCCAGCGGAAGTAGCCGGCCGGTGGGGTCGGGGCGCAGTAGCGCGACTGGGTGAGCGTCACCATGCAGTCGGTGACCCTCCAGCCGAACAGACCCACCCTGAGCTCGATCGGCAGGGTCTCCTCTACGGCCGTGTGGAACGAGGGCAGCAGCCAGCCCCGTTCGACGGCCAGCCGATAGTCGACCCCGGACCCGACCTGGCCGGGCTCGACCCGCAGCCCCAGCGTGGCGTTCTGGGTAGGGACCTGCTCGAACGCCTCGCCTACCCCCGACACTCGCTCGACGTAGACCGTCTGGGTGGGCAAGAACTCGGCTTCGACGCCGAACTCGGTGGCCAGCCGCGCGGCGAGGACCTCTTTTTGAACTTCGCCGTAGAGGCTGACTGTGAGTTCCTGGTCGATACCATCGAGGCGGGCGTCGATGAGGGGGTCCTGCTCGGACAGCTGCCTGAGCGCTTCGAAGAGCGCGGGTCGGTCGGCGGGGTTGCGAGCGAGTACGACGGCCTCGAGGCCGGGTGGCGCGAAGTGCCGGCCGCCCTTGGCGGGGTCCCACGGTCCGAGCTGGTCGCCGATCTCGATGTCGGGGAGGCCGACGACTTTGGCGATCTCGCCGGCCTTGGCCGGCGCGGCGGCCGTGGCGGCGCCGCTGGTGAACGTGTCGATGCCGGTGGCCATGCCCTCGCGCTCGACGAGAGTGCCGGCGGGGGAGCGGTGGTGGTAGACGACGCGGTCGCGTGCGGTGAGGGTGCCGGTATGGAGACGCGCGAAGGCCACCTTGTGACCGGCCGGGCCGCGCTCGATCTTGAAGACGGTTGCGTGCAAGGTCCCATCGGCTGATGCGGTTCCGGCGGGCAGGTAGCGGCCGAGTCCGTCGATGATGTCGGCGACGCCGATCCCGGTCAGGGCCGAGCCGAAGTACACCGGATGCACGTTGCCGTTGGCGGTGTGTCGCGCGAGGCAGGCCAGCGCCTCGGGCTCGGTGAACGGCTGAGCGCCGTCGACGTACCGGCGCAGCACCCGATCATCGCACTCGGCGAGTCGCTCGACGAGATCGTCGAGGAAACCGGCGCCGTCGCATGGCCTGACGGCTGACGATCGGGTACCGAGGTCGGTAGGCCGGGTGAGCGCGACCGCGTCGCCGGTGAGTGCCTCGCGGATGGCGGCCATCGTCTCGTCGCACTTGGCGCCGACTCTGTCGATCTTGTTGGCGAAGATGAGGAACGGGATATGGAGCCGCTCGAGGATGCGGATGAGGACCCGGGTCTGCGGCTGGACGCCCTCGACGGCCGAGACCACGAGCACCGCGCCGTCGAGCACGGCGAGGGCTCGCTCGACCTCTGCCACGAAGTCAGAGTGGCCGGGAGTGTCGATCAGGTTGACCTTGACACATGCACCGTCGACGGGGCGGACCGTGAACGTGACGACGGCGGAACGGATCGTGATGCCGCGTTGGCGCTCGAGCGAGTCGGTGTCGGTGGCGGTGTCGCCGTGGTCGACACGGCCGATGTGGGTGGTGACCCCCGTCTCGAAGAGGAGACGTTCGGTCAGTGTTGTCTTACCGGCGTCGACATGGGCGACGATCCCGAGGTTGAGGGTGGGCATGGAGAAGGGCTGCCTTCGGGTTGCTCGGATAGGTGGAGGGGATCTGTCCGAGCAGTTGCCGCATCTCCAGTGCTCCTTCTTGGTCGCAGGCTTCCCTTGGGCGTCAGGCTAGCGGAGTACGCCGACCGCAAGCGAGAGGTTTTCGTCCCGGTCAAGCGCTAGGTAGCCGCCTGGAAGATCCTTGCAGTTGCCCCCGCCATACCCTTACCGAGGCACCAGGCCGAGGTCGCTTGCCGCCGCGGCCAGCGTCTCAGGCGACCCGACCACGAACGGAACGACCGTGTCTCGACGCATCTGGTCGGCCAGGTCACGGGCCTGTTGATGGGGAGACGGCTGCACCTCCCGGATGAGCACCGCCCGCACCCGGTCGGGGTGTCGCCGGGCCACCGCCGCGTAGGCCTCGGCGTCGTGTTGGCCACTGTCTCCGACGAGCACGACCTGGTGGTTCGGGAAGTCCTCGAGGAGGCGCGTGATCGTCTCCCGCTTGTAGGCCAGGGCGGGCTCGGTGACCCACTTCTTCAGGCTCACGCCCCAGTCGGTGAGCAGCAGTGGGCCGACGGGGAGGTCGTGCCAGGACAAGATGGCCATCAGCCGGTGGTAGAGGTTCCACGGGCTGGTGGACACGTAGAAAACGGTGCTGCCGCCGACGAGGTCTCGCAGCAGGCCGTCCATGCCGGCGACGACCTCGCGGTCGCTGGGGTCCCCCATCAGGGCCAGCTTCACCATCGACAAGGGCTTGGTGACTGCGGAGACCAACACGGTGTCGTCGATGTCGCTGACGACGAGCGGCCTGCGGCTGTCCGGCAGTACGGCGGCTTCGCCGACCACAGCCTCGGCGCCGGCAGCCTGGAGCCGGACACGAGTCCGACTGCCAGCTCCGGCGGCCACTGCGACGCAGGCCTCTACGTAGCCCTCGTCGTCGCTCACGCAGCGCACCGTCTCCTGGTCGCTGGTCACGGTGACGGGCACGCCGACGACCTCGCGGGAGACGAACCAGCGCAGAGACTCCGCCAGCGTCCGCCAGGCCGGCACCGACCCCTCCAGTCCGGCAGCGGCATGGCGCAGGACACGGCCACGGACCCGCGCCCTCGGGGCGTCGTACCGGTCGATGACGTAGCCGAGGTACGGCACGACCGTGAGCCGGGACCGGCGCCGACGTATCCGATGAAGCAACTGCCGCATCTCCGTGCAGTACCCGAACATCGGCGTCCAACCGCAGGTGAGCTGATGGGCGTCAGCAGCCCGACGCCCATCAGCTCAGCGCCGGGTCAGTAGACGCTCACGCCGTACGCGCTCAGCGCCTCTTTCACCGGCTGGAAGTACGTCGTTCCGCCGCTGCTGCAGTTGCCACTTCCACCGGAGGTCAGACCGATCGCGTAGGTGCCGTCGAAGAGGGAACCGCCGCTGTCGCCGCCTTCGGCGCACACGTTGGTCTTGATCAGCCCGTACACCGAGCCCTGCGCATAGTTGACGGTGGCGTTCAGGGCCTGGACGCTGCCGCCGCGCAGCCCGGTCGTGCTGCCGCTGCGCCGGACGTACTCACCGACATAGGCGTTGGCGGCCGAGGTGATGTCCTGGTAGCTGCCGTTGTAGAGGTAGACCGTGCCCGGCTTCGACACGCTGCTGTTGTAGCGGACGATCCCGTAGTCGTTGCCGGGGAAGCTGCTCCCGGCCCGGTAGCCGAGGTACGTCGTCTGGCTGGAGTTGGCGTACCAGTAGTAGGCGATGTTCGTGCAGTGCCCGGCGGTGAGGAAGTAGTAGGTGCTGCCGGAGCGGACGTTGAAGCCGAGCGAGCACCGTGAGCCGCCTCCGTAGATTGCCTGGCCGCCGGCGATGGTGGGCTGCAGCCGTCCAGACGTGCGGTCGAGCGCGGTGCGCTTGGCGAACCGGTTCGTCACGGCGCGCAGCCGGGCCAGCTCGGCGCGTGACACAGTGCGGTCGGCGGTTACGTCGACCTCGTTGCCACGCGGGTCGATCGCCCAAGCGGTGCCGGGAATGCTCGCCCGAGCGGTCAGCGCATCGGTGACCCTGGTCAGCTGGCGGGTGTTGAAGTCGACCAGGCGTGGACGCACACCGGCCGCTCGTACGGCAGCGAGGCCGCTTCGGGAGGTGACGTTGACGACCATGGTGTCGGTGCCGGCGTCGTAGTACGTACCGGC
>JACCUS010000344.1 GCA_013811715.1 Nocardioidaceae bacterium | reverse complement strand
CCCAACCACCCCAGACAGGAGCACCGACGTGACCACCACCAGCGCCCACCAGACCGAGATCACCGCCGACCCCGACGTGCCGCTCGTCCGGATCACCCGGGAGTTCGACGCTGCGCCCGAGAAGGTCGGTGCGACGAAGACTGCTCCGCGAATCCGCTGCGGATGCTCGGCCGCGAGCAGCAGTGCGCGTTGCGCACCGAGCGAGAGCGAGACGAGGGACACCTTGTCCGTGCCCGTCGCATCCATCACGGCGACCGCGTCGGCGGCGAACTCCCGCTCGGCGTAGGCGTCCGGGTCGCGCGGCCGGTCGGACTTCCCGCTGCCTCGTCCGTCGAACGTGAGCACACGGAAGTGCCGCGCGAGATAAGCGATCTGCATCTTCCAGTGCCGCATATGGAGCATCGACCACGTCGGCAGAAGGACGATGGTCGGCTCCCCCGTTCCGTAGACCTCGTAGAAGAGCCGAACGCCCTCGCGCTCGACGTAACCGCTCTCCTCGGGGTAGCAGGCGCGGGACTGCTCGCGCAGCATCAGCTCAGCGCGTGGGGGAGGACACTGCTGCACACCGGCAGTGTCCTCCCGGCCAGCGGTGACGTCACCACCTCGGAGCGTCTCGGCCGACGTCAAGGCCGCACCTCCAGGACGTTGTTGAACGGCGTGCTCGCTGCCGGGCGGAACCGACTGAAGCCAGCGGCGGTGGCGACGTCCCGGATCCGTGCCGGACCGGCCTGCGTGCCCAGCGCCAGGCCGACGTCCTGAGAGAGCGACGACGGTGTGCAGAGCAGGGTCGAGAAGCCGTAGTAGGCGCGTCCGACCGGGTTCAGGTTGTCCTCCACCCGATCTCCGGCCATCGGCTCGACGACCATCCAGGTGCCGTCGTCCGCGATCGTCTCCCGCACGTGACGCGCCGCCCCAACGGGGTCTCCCATGTCGTGCAGGCAGTCGAACATCGTGACCAGGTCGTAGCCGGTGCCGGAGAAGCTGGCTGCGGGTGCGACCTCGAAGCGGACCCGGGCGCCGACCCCGGCCTGTTCCGCCCGCGCGCGTGCGATGTCGACGGACTCCGGGTGATAGTCCGACCCGATGAAGACCGACCGTGGAAAGGCCTGGGCCATCAGGATCGTCGAGGCGCCGTGCCCGCAGCCCACGTCGGCCACGGAAGCACCCCTGCTGAGCTTGTCGACGACTCCCTCGAGTGCCGGAAGCCACTCGGCGATCAGGTGACCGTTGTACATGGTGCGGAAGAACCGCTCGCAGCCGTGGTGGACGTCAGTGTTGTGGGAGTGCCAACCGAAGCCGTCGCCGTCCCGGGCCGCTTCGACGATCTCGGGGGCGTCCCGCACCGTGCCGTGGGCAATCTGGAAGAACCCGGGCAGGTATGCCGGGCTGGTCTCGTCCGCGAGCGCAGCGGCGTGCTCGGCCGGGAGAGTGTACCGGCCGGTGGTCGGGTCGTACGTGACGTACGCACCGGCCGCCTGTGCCCCCAGCCACTCACGCGTGTAGTGCTCGCTGGTATCCGTCCGCTCCGCCAGCTCGGCCGGCGTGGTGGGGCGGCCGTCGGCCATCACCCGGTAGTAGCCCAGGGCATCACCCATGACGACCAGCGCGGTGTTCAGGGTCGCGCCGACCTCGTCCACCGCGCGGAAGACGAACGCCATCAGTTTGTCGTGGTCGATCGGCCGGGCGACCTGCTGGTCGACGGTGGTGGGCTGGTCGGTGGTGGTCATCTCGCGTCTCCTTGATCGAGGGGCTGGTGCGGTCGCCACCTACCGTTGCTGCCCGCCGCCTGTCGTCGCATCAGGGTGCCCCCCTGGTCTTTCCTACACTCGGCGCATGCTGTTCGGACGCGAGCGGGAGCGCCGGGTGATCCAGAGCCTGGTGGCAGCCGCTCGGGTGGGGGAGAGTGCGGCGCTTGTGCTCACCGGCGAGGCGGGCATCGGTAAGACCGCGCTGCTGCACGACGCCGCGGCTTCGGCTACCGGCATGGGTCTGCTGCGCGCGACGGGGACCGAGTCGGAGGCCGAGGTGCCGTTCGGTGCGCTGCTGCAGCTGCTGCGGCCGGCGCTGGTGCACCTCGACCGGATCCCGTCGCCCCAGGCCGGCGCCCTGGCATCCGCGTTGGCGCTGCGGCCCGGGACCGGCGGCGACAGGTTCGCGATCGGCGCCGCGACACTGAGCCTGCTCAGCCGCTTCGCCGAGGACAAGCCGCTGGCGGTGCTGGTCGACGACGCGCACCTGCTCGACCTGCCGTCGGCGCAAGCCCTCGCCTTCGCGGCCCGACGACTGACGGCCGATCCGGTCGTGGTGCTGGCCGCGGTGCGGGAAGGGCAGTCCTGCCCCGTCACCGAAGCGGACCTGCCCGTCCTGCGCGTCGGGGGCCTCTCGCTGGCAGCGACGGGCGACCTCCTTGCCGCGAGTGGCCGCCGACTGGGCGATCACGCCATCGGGCGGTTGCACGACGTCACCGGTGGCAATCCGCTGGCACTGGTGGAGCTCGCGGACGACGTCGACGGCCTTGACCCGGTGCCTGTCGGGGCACCCATCCCGGTGCCGGCATCTCTGGCGCGCGCGTTCGCGTGCCGGGCCGACCAGCTCTCCGAGGCGGCGCGGACCACCGTGCTCGTGGCGGCAGCCGGTGGAGGTGACCTCGACCTGGTGGCACGAGCCTGCCAGCTGCTCGAGATCGACGTGTCGGCCCTCGACGAGGCCGAGGACGCCGGGCTGCTCCGAGTCGGCGCGGACGGCATCGCCTTCAGGCACAACCTGGTCAGATCCGCCGTCTACGCCGACGCAGCGCCAGGCACGCGTCGTACAGTGCACCGCGCGCTCGCCGCGGCCCTCCCCGCGCACGACACCGACCGCCGGGCATGGCACCTCGTGGAGGCTGCGCTCGGTCCGGACGAGGAGATCGCACGGACCCTGGATGCGGTCGCTGCTCGCGCGCGAGGTCGCAGTGCCCACGCGGTGGCAGCAGGAGCGTTCGAGCGTGCGGCGCGCCTGAGCCCGGATACAGTCGATCGCGTTCACCGGCTCGTGTCAGCCGGTGAGTCCGCATGGCAGGCCGGGATGAGCGACCATGCCGTCGCGCTGCTGACCCAGGCATCGGACCTGCGGCCCCCGCTGGCTCTCCGGGTGAGGGCTGCTGGGCTGCGTGGCACGATCGCGGCCAGGACCGGGTCGGTCGAGGAGGCTCGCGACCTCCTGGTGGCAGCTGGCATCGAGATCGCCGACGCCGACGCCGACACAGCGATCATGCTGCTGGCCGACGCGATCCTCTCGTGCTTCTTCCTCGGGGACACCTCGACAGTGCTCCGGGCCTCCAGTCTGATCGACCGGCTTGTCGAGCGGGCGGTCACCGAGCGTGCACGCCTGGTGGGTGCAATGGCCGGCGGGGTGGCTGGCGTGCTGACCGGGCACGGTGGTCCGGACCGGATCCGCCGAGCCGTCCAGCAGGTGGTCGTCCCAGCCGGCGACCTGCTGGTGGACCCTGGCGTCGCACCATGGCTGGTCATCGGTCCTCTCTTCCTGCGCGAGAGCGGGACCGGGCGGGATCTGGTCCAGACCGTAGTGGAGAGCCTCCGGAGACGCAGCGTCGTAGGGGGGCTGCCGTTCCTGCTCTTCCATGTCGCGCGTGACCAGGCGACCACCGACCGCTGGGACGTCGCGGAGCTGACCTACTCCGAGGGCATCCAGCTGGCACGGGAGGCCGGCCAGGCCTCGGACCTGGCGGCCTGCCTGGCCGGCCTGGCATGGCTGGAGGCGCGGCAGGGGCGAGAGGCGGGATGTCGCGAGCATGCCGACGAGGCGCTCCGGATCTGCGGCTCCCGGCACATCGCCCTCTTCCAGGTCTGGTCGCTCTTCGCCATGGGCGAGCTCGAGCTGGGACTGGGGCATCCGGACGCCGCCATCGGGCATCTCGACCGGCTGGACACCCTGCTGGATGACCTCGGTCTCGTCGATGTGGACCTGTCACCCGCACCGGAGCTGGTCGACGCGCTGGTGCGTTCCGGTCGAGACGACGTGGCAGGCGAGACGGCAGCACGTTATGCGGCACGAGCGGTCGCCAAGGGTCAGCCCTGGGCATTGGCACGCGCAGCCCGGGCCGTTGCCCTGACGTGTCCGGAGGCAGAGATCGACCAGCACTTCGGTCGTGCACTGGAGCACCACGTGCCGACCCTGGACTCATTCGAGCTCGCGCGGACCCAGCTGGCATACGGCTCACGACTGCGCCGCGCCCGCCGCCGCGTCGACGCCCGCCCTCCCCTGCGCGCGTCGCTGGGTACCTTCGAGACACTAGGGGCCGCTCCTTGGGCCGACCAGGCAGCCCGCGAGTTGCGGGCAACCGGTGAGACGGCCCGCCGCCGCGGCGTCAGCGCGGTCGACGAGCTGACCCCGCAGGAGCTGCAGGTTGCGCGGATGCTCGCCGGGGGACGCACCACCAGGGAGGCCGCAGCGGCACTGTTTCTCAGCCCGAAGACGGTCGAGTATCACTTGCGTCACGTGTACATCAAACTCGGTATCCGGTCGCGCGCGGAACTGGCCGGAAGGCTCGATGCCCGGCCGTGAGCATCACCAGTTGGATGGGCGCTGGCGCGGGCCGCTCCATGGGTGGGACATTCGCCTACTCAATCGCCGAGGAAGAGCCGACCGATTCGACGGGTGATTGTCGAAGACAGAGTGCGCCGAAGAAGTTGGCGTACGAACGTTCCTCCCATGTCGAGAGGCAGGCGGGGGACTAGTCGTTCTCGACGCCAACCTCTCACCCGCCCTCGTCGGTGCGCTCACCCTCACGGCCGACAGCGACTTCCCGTTGTTGCTGGCGCTGCGCCGCGCGACGACACACTCTGTCGTTTTGCTGCGGCACGTCACCAAGCTCTCGCCCAGCGGTGCGAGACCTGGCCATCACTTGAGCTGGCAAGCACCCGAGGTCACCGGTCCGGAACTGGCCGACAAGCGGCACGGGTTCCGAAACGGTGTCCGCCGGTGCGATCCCACAATGGCTCCTGCCAGGATGACCGGATGGCTGAGGTAACGACAATCCACACCTCGCGCTTGAGCCCGGCGGACCTGCACGCGATTCGGGTGCTGCTCTACGAGGCGTTCGACGGCGATGTCACTGACGACGACTACGAGCACGCCCTCGGCGGCATGCATGCGCTGGTCTG
>JACCUS010000337.1 GCA_013811715.1 Nocardioidaceae bacterium | reverse complement strand
CCCGGGCGTGCCCGGAACCGCTCCCAGCTCGGGAGGGACACGACCCGAGCCCCCACGCCTCGGGCGGCGAGCAGGTCCCGGGCGTCGGGCGCGACGTGCACCTCGGAACCCGTCGCCAGGATCGTGGCCTGGTCACCGTCGGCGATCACGGCCCCACCGACGTGCACCTGGTCGGTCGGCAGGCCGGGTAGTGGCCTGGCGGAACCGGATCAGGGCCGAGGGGCCCGTCGGACTCGAGGGCGGCTCGCCACGCCGCCGCGGCTTCATTGCCGTCGGCGGGACGCAGCACGGTGAGTCCGGGGATGGCCCGGAGGCTGGCGAGGTGCTCTATCGGTTGGTGGGTGGGCCCCGTCCTCGCCCATGCCGACCGAGTCGTGCGTGAAGACGTAGACCACCGGGAGCCCCATGAGGGCCGAGAGCCGGAGGGCGGGACGGTCAACTCGATCCGCCGGTGGTGGAACACCATCGGCCGGGACCGGTTCCCCGACGCCACCCGCCTGGTCATCACCGCCGACGCTGGCGGCTCGAACGGCTACCGGCCCCGCTCCTGGAAATGGCACCTCGCCCAACTCGCCGCCGAGACCGGCCTGAGGATCACCGTGTGCCACTACCCGCCCGGCACCTCGAAGTGGAACCGGATCGCTCGGTAGCGAGGCGATCGAATCGTCGTGGCGCCATGTCGTGGACGGGCTCGTCGACCGGCCGCTGTCGCTCAGCCTCGACGACCTGCGCGCCATGCCGACCATCGAACGTGTCGTCACACTCAGCTGCATCTCCAACCCGGTGGGCGGGCCACTCGTCGGCAACGCCCGCTGGACCGGTGTCACCACGGCCTCGCTCCTCGAGCTCGCCCGCCCGCAGCCAAGGGCCACCTGGGTCCTTGTCCAGGCGGCCGACGGCTATCACGAGTCGTTCCCGATCGACATGCTGCGCGCCGACGGGCCGATGGTCGCGTTCGGCATGGACGGCTTCACGCTGCCCCGCCGCCACGGGTTCGCGGCCCGACTGCTGGTACCCGGCCACGACGGCATGAAGAACGTCAAGTGGCTGACCCGCCTCACGCTCTCCGACGCACCCGCAGCGGGGGTACTGGGTCCAGCGCGGCTGGGACTCCGAGGCCATCGTCCACACGGAGTCCCGCATCGACACCCCCACCGACCATGCCACCGTCACCTCCCCGTTCACCGTCGCCGGCCTTGGCCTGGGCCGGCACCCGCGCATCCGGCGGGTCGAGGTGTCGACCGACGACGGTAGGACCTGGCAGCGGACCGACCTGGAGGCCGAGATCGACCCGTTGGCTTGGCGACGCTGGAAGACGGTCCTCGCCCTCGGATCCGGTACCCACCCGATCACGGTCCGGTCGACCGACGGGCCCGGCACGCTGCAGGCCGAGCGCCGACAGCCACCGCACCCGGCTGGGGCCACAGGCTGGCACCGCATCACCGTGACCGTGGGCTGATCGACGGAGTGACCACCGGTCACGACTGGATGGGGCGCGGGCGGCGTTCGGCTTCGGCGATGGCGTAGGCGGCGTTGATGAGGCCGATGTGGGTGAACGCCTGCGGGAAGTTGCCGAGCATCTCACCGGTGCCGCTGTCGATCTCCTCGGCGAGCAGGCCGACGTCGTTGGCGAAGCCCGTCATGGTCTCGAAGCACGCCTTGGCACAATCGACCTCGCCGGCGAGTGCGAAGGCGTGGGCAAGCCAGTAGGTGCAGATGCCGAAGGTGCCTTCCTCGCCACTCAGCCCGTCGTCGGTCCGGTAGCGGTACACGAGGCCATGTTCATCGGTGAGGCGTTCGGCGACGGCATCGATCGTGGCTCGCACGCGCGGGTCTTCACCGGGGAGGAAGCCCACGATCGGGATCATGAGGGCCGACGCGTCGAGGTCGTCGCTGCCGAAGGACTGGGTGAACGCGTTGGCCTTGTCGCTCCAACCACGCTCGAGGATGGTGTCGCGGATGCGGTCGCGCTCCCGGCACCACCGGTCGAGGCGGTCGGATGCTCGCAGCTGGTCCGCGAGGCGGGCGGCGCGGTCAAGCGCGACCCAGCACATGAGCTTCGAGTACAGGAAGTGACGGGGTTCGCCACGCATCTCCCAGATCCCGTGATCCGCCTCCTCCCAGCGGTCGGCGGCACGGTCGGCCATGTCGGCGAGGAAGGAGGCGGTGGTGTCGTCGAGCTCCTCGACCCGGTCGGCGTAGAGGGCGGCGGCGTCGAGCAGCTCGCCGTACACGTCGAGCTGCGACTGTCGCCACGCCGCGTTGCCCACCCGCACGGGCCGGCTACCCCGGTACCCGGTCAGATGGTCGAGCTCGTGCTCCTCGACTCGCCGCTCGCCGGTCACGCGGTAGAGGATCTGGAGCGCGTCGTCGCCGTCGGAAGTGGCCCCGGCCGCGGTGACGAAGAAGCGGAAGAAGTCGGCGACCTCGTCGGGGCAGGCGGCCACCCACAGCGCAGAGAGCGTCAAGCTGGCGTCGCGGACCCAGGCGTAGCGGTAATCCCAGTTGCGTGCGCCGCCGACCCGCTCGGGCAGCGATGTGGTGGGCGCCGCGATCACCGCACCACTCGGCGCGTAGGTGAGCGCCTGCAGCACTCGGCCACTGTGATGGACCATGTCGGCCCACGGCCCCTGGTAGCCCTGGTGCAGCGTTGACCAGGACTGCCAGCCGCGCACGGTGCCGTACAACCAGGCCCGCACCTGGTCGGTCGACCACGGTGGCGGCGGCCGGACCCACGGATCGGCGACGCGCAGTGCCAGGCCGATCTTCTCGCCGCGGTGGACCGTGAACCGGGCGGTCGCAGTGCCACCCGCGACGGCGACGGTGGCCGGGCAGGAGAGCACGTAGGCGCTGGGGCCGCCGCGGCACTCTGCCCCGCCGGAGGTTGGCTGCCAGCGGGGCACCGTGAGCCCGTACTCCGGTCGGGGTGCGACCTCCGACTCGATCTCCACATGGCCGTCGAGGCCCTCGACGAGGCGGACGATGGCATGCGGAGCGCGCTGGCCGATGCCGTGCCCGCGCTCGAGCGGCATGAACGGCAGAGCGTCGGTCACCGCCACCGCGCCCGAGGTCGTGTGGAACTCGGTGCGCAGGACCATGGTGCGGTCGAGGTAGGCGCGGCTGACCTCGAAGGGCTCGGTGGGGGCGACGCGCCAGTGACCGGCCGTATCGTCGAGGAGTCGGGCGAACGTGGCCGGCGAGTCGAACCTCGGCAGGCAAGCCCAGTCCATCGACCCGCCACGGCTCACCAGAGCCGCGCCCTGGCTATCCGACAGCAGCGCGTAGTCGGCGATGAGCGGTTGTGCTGTGGCGGTCACCGGCGCTCAAGCCACCCGTTGGCGATGCTCGTCGCGGCTGCGTACACGACGTGGTGCCATAGGTCGATGACGACCTCCGTCGAATCCCACTGCGTCGCCGGGGAGCCGGCTCCCGTCGCCGGGAGCACGATCTGCTCGCCGCCCCACACAGCGCCAAGGTGGGCGAGCGTGGCGGGAACGCCGTCGACGCCCGTCGCGCCGAGGACGCCGCGCACCGCGCCCCAGGCGGTGCCGTAGCCCCAATGGACGAGGTTGTTGAACCGCCGCTCGCCCTGCTCGTCTACCGGGGCGACGCCGAGCACCTTGCTGGCGGCGCGGGCTGGGGTGGTGCTGGCCTCGCGGCCGCGCAGCCTTGCTTCAAGGGTGCTCGACACCGTCATGGCGGCCGTGCCGGCCAGACCGGCGGCCATGCCCCTGCCCACCGCGGCGGCCAAGCCACCCAAGTGCAACGCGACCTCTCGCTCTCGCACGCCTCGACGGCGACCCATCAGGCGATCCAGCCGTACACCAGCGCGAGGACCAACCCGTAGACCACGTGACCCATGACCATGCCGAGAGGTGTCCTACGACCCCAGTTCTTCCCCAACACACCCGGTGCGGTGATCTGGACCTCGCCACGCTGGTCGGTGGCGACTGTCGCGCGACCAGGAGGCGGGCCCGCGACGACCCCGCGCGACATGCGGGGATGCAGCATCGGCATCATCGGCATGAACACAAGCCCGACGACGAGGCCGTGCGCGAGGCCGATCAGCGCGCCGATCCACCAGCTGTCGTCGTCGAATGCCGTGAACAGCAGGCCGTAGGCGATCCCGAAGGCAATGGTGCCCATCACCAGGTAGTGCATGACCGAGCCGATCCGGTTGGCCGCAGACCGATCACCCGTCACCATCGCACCCGAGATCAGCGGCATCGTCGGCATGTCGGTCATCCCCGCCGACGCAGCCATCGCCATCATCGCCGACATCACCACCGTCGCCACCACACCAGCTACGAGCGCAGCGACCAGATCGAACTCCACCATTGCGTGCTCCTCCGTGTCGACGGACGTGAATGGAAACCCGGTCGCCGACGCCAAGCATTCCGCCGGCGGGCCATGCGCAGCGACATCGTGCCGACGCCCTCCATCGAGATGCGCCGCTACGGCGAGCGATGGACGAGGACGCTGCGGGCCGCGCCCCGGGGGCGGGACCGGAGACGTCTCAACGCCAGGTACGTGGCGATGGCGACGCCGTCGGCTGCCCAGCTCAGCCCGGACCGCCCGGCACGGGCGAGCACCTCGCTGGTCACGACAAGGGCGATGATGGCGACCCATTGCACGACCCGCAGCAGCGGCCACCGCCTCACCGAGGTCACCAGCTCGGGAGCGACGTCCAGCAGCTCATCGATCACCCGGCGGGGCCGGGGGGCGACGAGGACCCGCTGACCGATCTGCACGGTGGGGACGGTCTCGTTACCGGCGGCGACCGAGCGGACGAACGCGCGAGCGTCGGGATCGGCCCGGATGTCATGCCAGCGGGCCGGTACCCCCGCCTCGGCCAGCGCCATCCGCAGCGACGAGCACGCGCCGCAACCGGGACGCCAGTACACATCGAGGGGGGTTGGTGTGCTCGTCATGCCCCCGGAAACTCCCCCCCGGGGCGGGCGCATTCCCCGGCCTCGGGCCCTGAACGTCGCGGATCGCACACTCGCGGACGCCTGCGCCACGGTCAGGTGGTTCCCTCACCACACAACGGGGGACCGGCCGGACCGTCCGGTCGGTTCCCCCACAGCAAACCAACTGAAAGGTGACGACATGAACGTCCTCGCTGCCACCCTCGCCGGCAACTTCGATGTGGGCGCCGCCCTGGGAGCAGGCCTGCTCGGCGGTGTCGCCTTCCTCATGGTCGTGACCATGGGACGCGCCATCGGCATGACCCGCATGAACTTCCTCGAGGTCCTCGGGACCATGATGACCCCCAACGCGCCCAAGACAACCGTCTACGGCGTCGGGCTCATGGCCCACCTGATGGCCTCGGCCGGCTTCGGACTCGCCCACGCCGGGATCCTGCACGCCATCGGCGTCACGACCGTCGGCCAGGCCGCCGGCTGGGACCTCCTCATCGCCGCCGCCCATGGCGCCGTCGTGCTCATGGCCCTGCCGATGATGCTCAACGCGATGCACCCCCTGGTGCGCAAGCAGGCCATGGAGGCACCCGGTGTCGCCCTCACCGGCTTCGGGGCCGGCACCCCCATCGGCTCGCTCATGGCCCACGTCGCCTTCGGGCTCGTCGCCGGCTCGGTCTACGCGGCGGCAGTCCTCTGACGCCCCACGGGTGGCGGTAGGTTCGGCCGGTGCCGTCAACCGCCGATGCAGGTGCCGGCGCGACGCAGCGCCGGCACCTCGCCCGTCCGGCCCCGGTCCCCGCCGACGCCGATCCGCCGGGACGGTGGCGGGCGCTGGCCGTGCTGGCCCTCGCCATGGTCCTCGCCATGACCACCTGGTTCTCCGCCTCAGCGGTCCTCCCGCAGCTCCGCAGCCTGTGGGGCCTGCCCCAAGGCGTGGCGTCGTGGCTCACGATCGCCGTCCAGCTCGGCTTCGTGGCCGGGGCGCTCGTGTCGGCGGGGTTCAACCTCGCCGATCTGCTCGCACCACGACGCCTGATCCTGCTCGGCTCGGTGGGGGCCGCGTCCGCGAACCTGGGTCTCCTCGTCGCCCACGGCGCGGGCGCCGCCATCCCGCTGCGGTTCGCTACCGGGTTCTTCCTCGCAGGCGTCTACCCGCCGGCGCTCAAGGCCATGTCGACATGGTTCCGGCGAGGCCGCGGCACCGCGCTGGGGATCATGGTCGGTGCGCTCACCCTCGGCTCGGCGGGGCCGCATCTCGTCAACGGCATCGGCGGTGCCGGCTGGCGCTCGGTCATCGTGGTGACCT
>JACCUS010000319.1 GCA_013811715.1 Nocardioidaceae bacterium | reverse complement strand
CCAAGTCCTGGACGGAGCACTCCGACGCGGTCGATGCCCAGGTGGTGCTGACCCGCCGTGCGGGGGGCGAGGCGTGCCGCCAGGTCGGCCAGTACGCGCGGTCGGTGGCCGGTGTGGCCGATGAGTTTGGGGTGTGTTGGGCGACGGTGATGAATACAACTGGACCGTCCTCAGCCGAGCCAGGAACGTCGCCGACGTGGTGCCCGGCTCGGCCGTGGTCATGGGCAGCGGGATAGGCAACTACCTCGCCAAGATCATCGCTTGGGACTTCGAGGCAAGCGACGACGACCCCATGGTCGTCCTGGACCTCGTGCCGCTGACCCCGCACGCCGTCGAGCAGGCCTTGGCACGCGCCCGCGTTCCGGTGTAATAGCGATCGCTGCGGCCCTGCTCCCTCCGCGCCGTGCTCAATTGTCCAAACTATCTTTATCCAGTTCCCGTAGCGTTCGTATGACACGCTGGTTGTCACGTTTCCGCGGCCATAGCGCTCGAGATAGGTCTCGACAGACGCCGCGCTGAAGTGCACGATCCCTCGCGTCGGGACCGCCGTCGAGCGCGCCAGCTCGGTGATGGGTCCGAGGTCTCGTCGAGGATGTTCGTGTCGGTGACGAAGTAGTCCCCAGGAGAGGCGCCGACGAGCAGGAAGACGAAGGCGGTCCAGTCGATGGAGTTCTGCGGTCGCATATGCGGTTCGCCTGTCGGAGCGGTCAGGCGGTCGTGTAGCGGAGGATGGTGGCGGCGTCTTCGTCGCAGGTCCAATAGTGGCCGAGGGGGTCGGCGAGGAGGCAGTGCCCGTCGTCGGGCGCGCTCGCCTCGGCGATGACCTCGAGCGCGTCGTCGTCGGTGGCCACGAGCGTTGCGATCCTCGAGCCGGGATCGCCGCGCAGGTAGAAGTGGCCGTCGGTTCCGTGGGCCATGAGTGCCTCGCCACCGCCGACGGCATGGGTGTCGAGCCGTTCGCCGTTGTCGTCGATGTCGACGAGGACGCCCTCGCCGTCGTCGCCGCAGCCGGCGAGGAGCAGGCCGCGTTCGTCGTCGACCGCGGGGATGCCGTGGATGGTGTCGCATCCGGTGCGCCAGCGGTCGACGACTTCACGACGGTCGACGTCGATGACGGCGATGTTCGCGTCGGAGGTGTGGGTGTAGGCGCGGCGTTCGCCGCCGGTGGTCAGGCCTTCGGGTCCCGCGGAGACGGTGACGAACCCGGCCGAGCGGAGGGTGGGGGCATCACCGGTCGTCAGTTCGAAGATCTCGATGCCGCTTTCGTCTGGCTCGGTGACCCAGACTTCGTCGGTGGCGGCGACGTAGCGCACGTAGTCGGGTGTGCCACGGGTCTCGGCAGTTGCGATGACGCGCCCCGAGGCTGGGTCGACGGCGGCGATCGTCGACGTGTCACGGTCGGCGACCAGAAGGGTGCCGTCGCCCTCGGCGGCCGAGTAGACGGCGCCGACGTTGTCGAACCTGGTCACGACGCCGGTGTGGGGGTCGATGAGATTAGAGGCCGGCGTCGCGGGCGGGCACGAGGACGCTACCGAGACGGGCGGCGTAGGTGAGTCGTCGAAATCGGTTGGGCGCTCGACTCCCGGCAGTTCCACCACCATGTCGGGTGCGGCCTCGGGCTCGTCAGCGCCGGAGCCGCACTCGGCGGCGAGCATGACCACGACGGCGACGCTCGCTGGCAGCGACGTCAGCCATCGGTGTGGTCGCCCGTTGTTCGGAGATCGCATGGCCGCTTCGTCCTGGTCAGCTGCGGAGGGGGTAGCGCGGCTGCTGTTTGTTCCGGGCGCCTCCGAAACGCTCGCCGTCGGCTGCGGCGACGGGGAGGGTCCCGGTGGTCGGGTGGTCGAGGGCGTCGAAGTCGACGTCGGGCATGCGGCGGTCGAAGCCGATGGCCTTGTGCGTGATCGACAGGGAGAGGGCGACGGAGTGGTCGGCGCGGATGACGCCGAGCTTGCGGGCGGCGACGGCGACGCGGGTCTGGCAGCGGCAGTCGACGGAGTGGATAGCGGCAGTCTTGGCGGCGGAGCCGACGGCGATGCCGAGGTCGATGTCGCGCAGGTTGCACACAGGCCCGGCGAACTCCAGCTCGGCGGAGTCCTCGCGGAGCGCCTTTGTGAAGTGCAGGAACTCGGCGCAGGTGGCGTAGCCGCAGGCGCCACAGTCGTAGTTGGGTGGGTACCACTCAGGGAGAAGCCCGACGAAGAGGATCGCGTCGACAGCCTCGGCAACCTCTGCGTCCCGGAACCAGATCTGCTCGCGGCGCTCCTTGCCCCGGGCCCGCAGCCACTCCGCGAGCCGGTGGCGCTCGTCGGGGTTGTCGACGATGACGGTCTCCATGAAGTTGTGTTTGCCGGCGAGGAACAGCTGGCCGCCGGACTTGGGGGCGGTGATGGCGGCGGCGGCCATGAGCTTGGCGACGTGGCGGACGGTATCGACGCGCAGGTCGTCGTAGCCGAGGTTTCCGGGCTCGGTCATGCCGGTGTGGCT
>JACCUS010000309.1 GCA_013811715.1 Nocardioidaceae bacterium | reverse complement strand
CCGATGTCGTGCTGATCGGTGATTTCCAGACCGCGCTCGGCTGCCCCACCGATTTCGACCCCACGTGCCAGGCGACCGCCCTGACCGAGGATAACGGTCTCTGGAGCGGCACCTTCCCGGTTCCTCCAGGCACCTACGACTACCAGATTGCCGCGCTCGGCCTCGACGGTCAGCAGCGTGTCTACGGCGACGGCGGTCTCGACGGCGATCCCCTCAGCGTCGAAATCGGTGACAGCGACACCGGCGCTTACTTCTCCTTCAATCCCCGCACCGAAGAGATCCGCGCCGAGCCGGTCGGCGCGATCTACACGCTGGCGACCGTCGATGCCGAGATCACGCTCGTCCCTGATGGCAACATCCTCTCCGCGGTCGTCACCTCCCAAGGTGGCGAGTTCCCGTACCAGGTCGTCGTCGACGGCGAACCGCTCGGCGAGCAGCAGAGTGAGCCACTCGAACCCGGCCTCTTTCGCCTGATCTTCGACCAGGACGGCAACCTGACCGACACGGAGCAGCTGACCGAAGGCACCCTCACCATCACCCGCGAGGACAGCGCCACCGGCGCCTGCTACGAACTGCGCGATGGCGACGACATCGTCAACCAGGCCTGCGATATTGACGACGGCGACGATGGCGCCACCGTCATGTCTTTCCCGCGGGGCCTTGAACCGGGCAACTACACGCTGGTCGAGACCGTCACGCCTGACGGTGCGGAAACGGCCGCCGACGCCGACATCGAACTCACTGAAGGCAACAACGCCGTCGGGGTGGCCGCCGATGCGGGAACTGATGACGGCGGCGACGAGACCCCGGCCATCGAGGGCACCGATGTCAGCACCGATACCGGCGATGCCGAGACCCCCGAGGTCACGGCCGAAATCGGCGGCGAGCCGGGCAATCTGATCGTCACGTTACAGACCAGCGAGGGCCAGCCGGTCGGCGGTGCCTGCTTCGAGCTGGTCGCCGACAACGGCGACGTGCTCACCGAGGCCTGCGATACCGCCGAGGCCGGCGACGGCTTCCCCGACAACGGCAACACCGGCTTCTTCGGTATCCCCTCCGCCACCTACACCCTGCGTATCTCCGACACGCCGGACGGCATCGAAGCGGTCGATGAGCGCGAGGTCACGATCGAACCCGGCACCGAGGTGGCGGAGACGATCACGGCCACGGCCGCCGAACCAGGCGAGACCCCCGCACCGACCGAGCCGACCGCCACCGACGCCGCCGATCAGGGCACCGGCGAACTCGTGGTGCTGCGCACCGACGAGTCTGGCGCGGCGGTTGGCGGCGCCTGCTTCGTCATCGTCGACGAGAACGGTGACGAAGTCGCCCCAGAAGTCTGCGATGAGGACGGCGACGTCGCCGACGACGGCCGCATCGGCTTCTTCGACGTTCCAGCCGGCACATGGACGTTGCGCGAGACTCGTGCGCCCGACGGAGTCGAGCCCGCCGAGGACCAACCGGTCGAGATCCGCGCCGATGTCTCTTCCGACCTCCCGGTGCAGAGTGCCCGGTTGGCCACGGAGACGCCCGAGCCGACGGAGGTCGTTGAGGAGACGGCCGCGCCGACGGAACAAGCCGACGAGACGCCCCAGGTGACGGCCACCGTCGAAGCGCAGCCAGGCTCCCTGATCGTCACGCTGCAAGACGAAGCCGGGCAACCCGTCGGCGGCGCCTGCTTCGAGCTGGGCGGCGAGGACGGCGAGGTCGCTGCCGAGGCGTGCGACACCGACGACCCCTTCCCCGGCAACGGCAACACCGGCTTCTTCGGTGTCCCCTCAGGTACCTACACCCTGCGCATCTCCGAGACACCGGACAACGTCGCGGCGCCGGACGACCGCGAGGTTGAGGTCCCGGCCGGCGGCGAGGCGACCGAAATCGTCGCCGTTGCCGCCACCGAAGCGACCGCCGAGCCAACCGAACAGACGACCGACACCGAGACGGACACCGTCGCTGAAACCGGCGCCGTCGAGGTCAGCTTCGACGCCGCGGCCGACCCGGCAGTCTGCGTCGAACTGAACACCTCCGGCGGAATCGGGCTCTCCGAAGCCCCGGCCGCGTGCGACAACGGTGACGGCGACGTCAACGACGACCCCGGCGTCATCGTCATCGAGGATGTTCCGGCCGCCGACTACACCCTCACTGTCACTGAGGGCCCGGAGAGCCTGACAGAGCTCGAAGGCGAACCAGTCACGGTCGAGGCGGGCGGCTCCGCGCAGGTTGCCGTCGAGGTTCTGCCGCCGGCGGAGCCGACACCGAGCGGGCCGGAGAGCGGCACGCTCACGATCACCGTGGCGGACCCGGAGGGTGAGTCGCTGAACGGCGCCTGCTTCGATGTCACCAACGAGTCGGGGACGGTCAATTACTGCGATGAGGACGGGGACGGCACGCTCATCATCGAAGAGGTTCCCTTTGGCGAGCAAACCATCGTTCAGACCGCGGCGACGGACGGCTTCGAGCTGGCCACCGACCAGACGGCAACGCTGAGTGAGGACGAACCCGAAGCGACGGTAGCAATCACCAACGAGCGCGGTGCCGGACTCCTGCCGGTACTTGCAACCGACACCGAAGGCACTGCCCTGCCGGGCGCCTGCTGGCTGCTCATCGGCGCCGAAGGCGAGTTCGGACCGCTCTGCGACGACGGCGCCAACGGCGGTGCCGCTGGCGATGGCCGGGTCACGTTCGAGCAGATCCCAGCTGGAGACTACACGCTGCGGGAACAGACGCCGCCAGAAGGCTACCAACCGGCCGCCGATGTCGACGTGGCGGTCCAGAGCGGTGAGAACGACGAGGTCGCGGTCGAGCACGAGGCCGCACCGGCGACGGTCCGTGTCACCACGACCGGCAGCGACGGCGCCAGTCTCGTGGCGGCCTGCTACACGCTCGACGATGGCGACGAGGTCTGTGACATCGACGGCGACGGCGTCATCAACTTTGAAGGAGTCGCTCCAGGTGCACACACCCTGACCCAAACTGTCCCACCAGAGGGATACCAGGAGGTTGAGGACCAGGAAGTCACCGTCGAGGTCGGCCAGAGCCTGATCGAGGTCGGCGTCGTCAACCAGGCCGCGACCGGCACGGTCGCCGTCAACGTCGCGGACGACGCCGGCGAGCCATTGAACGGCGCCTGCGCGACCGTCGACGACGGCGAGCCGGTCTGCGACGGCGCCGCCAACGACAGCTTCGGCGACGAGATCGGCCGCATCAGTATTGCCGAGGTCTCCACTGGCGACCACACGGTCAACTTGACCACCGTCCCCGAGGGCTACCAGCAACCCGACGAAGCCCAACCAGTCACGGTCGAGGCCGAGGCAACCGCCGAGGTCGACTTCGCCCTCGCGGTGGTGGAGCCGGCGACCGGCGCGCTCGAGATGACGATCCGCGACGCCGAGGGCGCGGTGGTACCCGATGTCTGTATCGTCCTCACCAATGCCGGCCAGGGTGTCGAGCTTGGACCGTTTTGCGACGGCGGCGAAGGCGACTCCAGCGGTGACGAAGGCGTCATCCTGGTCGAAGGCATCGAGGTCGGCACCTACACCGCCAGTCTCTCCGACGACAGCGAAGCCCAGATCCCTGACTTCCAGTCGGCCAGCACGCGCACCGTGCGCATCGAGGCCGACCAGACGACCACCGGCCAGCTGGTGGTGGTCATCGTCGTCGAGGCCACGGTCGGTGTCGTTGAGGTGGTCACCCGCGACATCGACTCCGGCGACCTGCTGGTCGGCGCCTGCTACGAGCTCCGCGGCGGCGGCGACCCGATCGTCCTCTGCGACGACGACGAGAACGACCAGGACGGCACCGATGGCGTCGTCCGCCGCACCGGTATCGAGCAGGGCACCTACACCCTCGTCCAAACGACGACACCCGATGCCTACCAGACAGCGCCGGATCGAGGCGATGTCGTCGTCAACGCGGCGGCGACCACACGGGTCGAGGTCGACCTCCAGCCGGAGGAACAGACCGGCACACTGGTCGTCGAGAAGGTTGACCCGGCCGGTGCCCTCCTGAGCGGCGCCTGCTTCGAGGTCCGCCAGGGCGGCGCGCTGGTGGAATCCGTCTGCGACGCCACCGACGATTCGCCGGACAACGGCGAGCTGACCTTCCCGCCGCTGACCGCCGGCGACTACCGCCTGGTCGAGACCAAGGCGCCGTCGCGCGACTACCGCCCGGCCGCTGCCCAAACGGTGTCCATCGCCGAAGGCGAGGAGACCCGCGTCAGGGTCGTCAACCGGCCCCGGCCCGGCCGTGTCGAGATCATCACCGTCGATGCCGCCGACCCAGACCAGCGACTCACCGACGCCTGCTTCGAGCTCCGCGGTGAGCGCAAGTACGGTGGCTACTGCGACGGCGATGACCTGGCGGTCGACGGCCGGGTGATCTTCGAGAACGTGGCGGCCGGCGAGTACACCATGGTCGAAACGGTGTCGCCGCCGGGCTTCGACGGCGCGGACGAGCGCACGATCACCGTCTCGCCGGGTAGTCTGACCCAGCTCACGGTTCAGAACGCGGCCACCCCGCCGCCACCGGAGCGAGGCCGCTTGATCGTCTACAAGCAGGATGGCGAGCGGCAAGAACTGCCGGGCGGCTGCTTCCGGCTCTTCGACGGCGACCGCTCGGTCGTCTCACTATCGGCAATGGTGACCTCGACGGGATCGCTGATCTGGTAACTGGGCGATGGCGCCAACGTCTCGCGCAGTGCCCAGGTAC
>JACCUS010000301.1 GCA_013811715.1 Nocardioidaceae bacterium | reverse complement strand
GACAGTGGCTGGGAGCCCCGGACGGCACCAAGACGCCGCTGGGCTCGGGTCAATCGCCTCAAGAACTGTCGGTGCCGACGCCTATTCTTGGTAGTACAGCAAGCGATTGGGAGTGGGGTCGAGACGTTGAGCAAGTCCGCAGGGTTTGATCTAGACGAAGGCGTGGACAAGGCGTGGAAGGGCTTCCGCAGAGCGTTGGCGGACCGGCTCGTGGGCCTCGAAGTGGGGGAGTCGTTCTACGTCGAGGTGGAGACGCCGAACGGCGACGAGGAGCCCGGATGCGCGCCGTACGTGCAGGTCATTCGCTTCGACGAGGACGGGCTTCGTGGTGAGGTGTCGGGCAACCGCTACCTGCGGGCCTCGTCTCGGTTTGGACAAGGCAACTGTCGATGCCGGTTGAAAACTGAGCAGATGTGACGCCCGAAAAGTGAGCACCTATCCACGATGGAGAAGTGATCACTTTGGAAGACTGGGCATTGATCCGCAGGCTGCACGCGAGTGAGCGGTTGCCGCAGGCGCAGATCGCCAGGCAGTTGGGGATCTCGAGGAACACGGTGGCCAAGGCGATTGCCTCGACCGACCCGCCGTCCTACTCGCGGGCGCCGGTGCCGACCAGCTTCGCGCCGTTCGAGCACCAGGTCAGGGACCTGCTGGATGGCACGTGGTCGATGCCGGCGACGGTGCTAGCCGAACGGGTCGGCTGGATTGGATCGGCGTCGTGGTTCCGGGAGAACGTCGCGGCGATCCGACCCGAGTACGCCCCGAGCGATCCGGCCGACCGGATCGTCTACCACCCGGGCGATCAGGTGCAGTGCGATCTGTGGTTTCCCGAACCGAAGATCCCGATCGGGGACGGCACCGAGGCGATCTTGCCGGTGCTCGTGATGGTCGCCTCGTTCTCGAAGTTCATCACCGCGGTGATGATCCCGTCCCGGACCACCGCGGACCTGCTGGCCGGGATGTGGCTGCTGCTGGCGAGTCAGCTCGGTGCGGTCCCGCGTCGCCTGATCTGGGACAACGAGACCGGCATCGGACGACGCAACCATCTCGCCGCCGGAGTCGGTGAGTTCTGCGGTGCCCTGGCCACCAGGATCCACCAGCTCAAGGCCTACGACCCGGAGTCCAAGGGCGGGGTCGAGCGGATCAACCAGTACTTCGAGTCCTCGTTCCTGCCCGGCCGCGACTTCACCTGCCCGGCTGACTTCAACATCCAGATGGGTGCTTGGTTGCCGAAGGCCAACACCCGCATGGTCCGGGCGTTGAAGGCCCGCCCGGTCGATCTGCTCGACACGGACAGGACGGCGATGCTGGCGTTGCCCCCGCTGGCACCACCGGTCGGGCTGCGGCTCCGGATCCGGCTGCCCAGGGATTACTACGTCCGTGTCTTCGGCAACGACTACTCCGTCGACCCCGTCGCGATCGGCCGGATGGTCGACATCGTCGCGGACCTGGACCAGGTCACGGTGCACCTCGGCGTCCGCCTGGTCGCCCAGCACCCGCGGTCGTGGGGCAACGCCTTGACGATCACCGACCCCGAGCACGTCACGACCGCGGCGCGTCTGCGAGAAGCGTTCGGCAGGCCACGAGCGGTGACACAGACCGGCGAGGTCGTGCTCAGAGATCTCGCCGAGTACGACGCCGCCTTCGGTGTCGACCTCGGGGTCGACCTCGACAAAAGCATCGAGGAGGCGTCATGACCACGGCCAAAAAGACCGCCAGCACCAGCGCTGCCGCCACTTCGGCCGCGACCGAGGTGGGCAAGCAGATCGACTACCTGGCCAGGGCGTTGAAGGCGCCGCGGATCCGCGAGGCAGCTGCCCGACTCGGTGATCAGGCTCGGGACGCGGGCTGGAGCCATGAGGAGTACCTCGCCGCGGTGCTGGACCGTGAGGTCGCGGCCCGTGACGCATCCGGAGCCCAGCTACGCACGCGTGCCGCCGGGTTCGGGACGACCAAGACGATCGAGGACTTCGTCTTCGACCACCAGCCCGGCCTCAAGCGCGACATCATCGCGCACCTCGCGACCGGCACGTTCTTGGCCAAGGCCGAGAACGTGGTCCTGCTCGGTCCACCCGGCACCGGCAAGACCCACCTCGCGATCGGGCTCGGCATCAAAGCCACCCAGGCCGGTCACCGGGTGCTGTTCGCCACCGCGACCGATTGGGTCACCCGACTCCAGGCCGCCCACGACGCCGGCCGGCTCGCCGACGAGCTCGCCCGGCTACGCCGCTACGGCCTGCTGATCGTCGACGAGGTGGGCTACATCCCCTTCGAGCAAGACGCCGCGAACTTGTTCTTCCAGCTCGTCTCGTCCCGCTACGAACACGCCTCGCTGATCTTGACCAGCAACCTGCCCTTCGCCCGCTGGGGCGACGTCTTTGGCGATCAGGTCGTCGCCGCCGCGATGATCGACCGCGTCGTTCACCACGCCGAAGTCATCACCCTCAAGGGCAGCAGCCACAGGCTCCGTAACACCGGGATCGACACGCTGCCCTCCGCCCGAGCCGAGAACACGGCACACTAGCCAGACCTGCTCATTTTTCGAGCGTCAAAAGTGCTCAGTTTTCGAGCGTCACCGACAGTCCAAACGGTCTCGCACGGCAGAGGGTGGCGGGTGGACCTACTCCTCGGGCGGCAGGCGACCGCTGATCGAAGACGCTCCATCCCCGCTTCAGCACCGCGAACGCAGCCAACTCAGGGCCAGGGCGACGGGAACACTCAGGGGACGCCGGTGATGGTGCCACCCTCGGCG
>JACCUS010000250.1 GCA_013811715.1 Nocardioidaceae bacterium | reverse complement strand
GCGATCAGGAGCCAGAATCGTGGTGGACCGACGCCGGGCTTGCCAGCAACCCGGCCCAGCCGTGGTCGTACGATCCCGACTGGGCGGGCCCCACCCTGTACGAGGACGAACGCGCGGCGACGACCACAGCTCGGCCTGCGGATGTGTACGACGTGTTGGAAAGGCTCGGCGGTCGCACAGGATGGTTGAGCCCGAGGTGGTTGTGGAACATCCGCGGCCTGGCCGACAAGTTGGTCGGTGGTGTCGGTTCCAGCAGGGGTCGTCGCCACGCCAGCCGGCTACGAGTGGGTGATGCCGTCGACTTCTGGCGCGTCGAGCAGGCTGATCCGCCGCACGCCTTGCGGCTGCGAGCCGAGATGAAGATGCCCGGTCGAGCCTGGCTGGAGTGGTCCATCGACGAGGCAGACGAGGACTCCGACGTCGGTGAAGCCGGTGAGACGATCGTGCAGCAGCGGGCGATCTACCACCCGGCTGGGGTCTGGGGCCGGCTGTACTGGTGGGCCGTCTGGCCCTTCCACTTCCTGATCTTCCCCAGGATCATGCGCCGGGTACTCGAACAGGCCGAACGTGCGCCGACGTCAGAGTTGCACGAGGCCGAAGCCGACCGTTTGAGCGACTACTCGGTTCGGTGATCGAGGTCGAGGTGATTGGCGTCGCCGAGGGCGCGGAGCGACCAGATGGCGGCCCCCGCCAGTTCCACGGTGGTGAGCACGGCGACCGAGGCATGCCCCATGTTGAATCGCTCCCACTCCCACGGCTCGGGGTCGCAGCCGAGCAGGAAGCTGACGAGGGTGCTGTTCGTCCCGCCGTGGGCGACGGCGACCCATCGCTCGGGAGCGTCGTCGGGAACCGACCACAGCCCGTCGGCGTCGAGACGCCGCACGCCGGCCTCGGCCAGCGCCTCGACGGCGCCCTGCGTGATGCGCTTGTGGAAGTCGCGGATCGTCTCACTGCCCTCGAAACCCTCCCACCAATCCGCTCGCGAGGCCGTGCGCTGACGGGCGAACGCCTCGCGGGCGACCTCGACCGGCTGCCCCTCCCACGAGTCGGGCAGCTGGAACTCGAGCAGCCAGGGCGCCACCTCGGCCTCTAGGCCCGTGGCGTCGGCGATCGGCTCGGCCGTGGCGACGGCGCGCAGGGCCGGCGACACCAGGAGCCGGTCGATCGGACCAGAGGCAGGCTCCTGACCATTGTCGGCCAGCCGATCGGCCACGGCCTGAGCCTGCTTGCTGCCGCGCTTGGTCAGCACCGGATCGTTGACGTTCAAACCGTCGCGCACCCACTGCGGCTCACCGTGGCGAACGAGGATCAACTCCATGGGTCGGAACGTATCGGCGCCGAGCGGAGATCAACGTGAGCGTTTCACGAGTCCCACGATGCTGCCGACGGCCGCGAGCGCCGCCCCGGCGATGATCATCGGCAGGCCGATCCCGGCGTCGACTCCGAAGAAGTCCTTGAGATCCTGGACGTCAGCGAAGTCGATGATGCCGGCGATCAGGGCGAAGGCGGCGACGACCAGCGCGGCGATCACGACGCCCAGGATCCGCTTCCACACGAGCGTGATGATCCCGAAAATGCCGATGATCACACCGAGCCCGACGAACACCGGACCGTCCCTCGCCTCACCGCCGATCTCGTTCATCCCGGAGAACGATTCGTCGGCGATCGTGAACCATGGCAGGAAGGAGCCGACGATCAGCAGCGTTGCGCCGGCGATCATCAACCAGGCGGCCAGCGGCACGGCGCGACGCTGAGTGGGCGCCGGCGGAGTCGCCTGCCAGCTGCTTGGCGGCATGGGCGTCGATCCCGCGCCCGCCCCCCGCGACGGTGGCGGAGGCGGAGGAGAACCGGGGGGCGGCGGTGGGACCGATGACATGGGCGAGATGGTAGACCGGCCGGCATGGACGACCGGGTCGACTACGACGAGTTCGGCTACTTGCACGAGAACGCCGCTGAGTTCGGTCTGGCGTACGACGGGCCGCCGCACGTCCGCCGTGAGTCCGTGGAGGTGTCGCCGGGCCGACGACTGAGCGCGCTCGTGTGGGGTGATGCTCCACCGGACATGGTGCTGATCCACGGAGGGGCACAGAACGCCCACACGTGGGACACCGTGGCCCTGGCGCTCGGCCGGCCGCTGGTGGCTGTGGACCTGCCGGGACACGGTCACTCCGACGTGGCCCGCTCCGAGCGGGAAGGGCTGTCGGCGCCCGAGCGTCACGCCCTCGACATCGCCGTGACCGTCGACGGGCTGGCGCCTCAGGCGAGGGTCATTGTCGGGATGTCGCTGGGCGGGCTGACCTCGATCGCCCTGGCCGGCCGGGCGCCGGAACTGGTGCGGTCACTGGTGCTCGTCGACATCACGCCTGGCGTGACCGGTGACAAGGCCAAGGAGATCCTCGACTTCGTCAACGGACCGGCCAGGTTCGCCAGCTTCGATGAGCTGCTGGCACGCACGATCGAGTTCAATTCCACGCGTACAGAATCGTCGCTGCGGCGCGGCATCTTGCATAACGCCGTGCAGGAGGAAGACGGGTCATGGGTGTGGCGGTACCGGCGTCACGACGCCGAGGCGCCGTTCGAGATGGCCCGTGATGCCGACGCCGGTGAGGACCGGTCGATCGTGCCCACACATCTGTGGGAAACGCTCGGCGCACTCGAGGTTCCGGTGATGCTCGTGCGCGGGATGCGCCAGCAGTCGGTCGTAGACGACGCCGACGAGGCCGAGCTGCGCCGGCGCCTGCCCGGCGCCCGCATCGAGCACGTCGCCGAGGCCGGCCATAGCGTTCAGGGCGACGCCCCACTCGAGTTGGCCGCCTTGCTCGACGACTTCATCGCCTGACGCTCCCGTTGACGGGCATCTGTGAGCGGGCAGCACCGATGTCGGTGTCGAGCGCTGACAATCCCATTCGGGAGCCGGGAAGTGTGAGTCCACCGGTCGATGTC
>JACCUS010000210.1 GCA_013811715.1 Nocardioidaceae bacterium | reverse complement strand
GTGACAGAAATCGGCGGGTCCGCTGATGCTCCGAGCGGTCGAAGACCTCGTCGGGCGGGCCTTGTTCGATGACGTGCCCGTCGTCCATGAAGACGACCCAGTCTGCGGCCTCGCGGGCGAACCGCATTTCGTGGGTTACCACGACCATGGTCAGCCCCTCGCCGGCTAGCGAGGTCATCACCTGGAGAACCTCACCGACGAGCTCCGGGTCTAGCGCCGAGGTCGGCTCGTCGAAGAGGATCACCTCGGGTTTCATCGCGAGGGCACGCGCGATCGCTACCCGCTGCTGCTGCCCGCCGGACATTTGGTGCGGGTACTTCTCGGCATGTACGGCGAGGCCGACCTTGGCGAGCACCGTGCGAGCCTCGTCTTCGGCTTGCCGGCGCGATTCGAGATGCAAGTGGGTGGGGGCGAGCGCGACATTCTCGAGCACAGTCTTGTGCGGGAAGAGGTTGAACTGCTGAAACACCATCCCGACTCGCCGCCGTTGTCGCGCTGTGAGGCGGTCGGAGAGGGGCAGGACGTGATGTTTGGAGTCCTTCCGGTAGCCGATCGGCTCATCATCGAGCAGCACATCACCCTCGTCGATGAGCTCTAGCGCGTTGAGGGTGCGAAGCAGGGTTGTCTTGCCCGACCCGGAGGGTCCGATGATCGCCACGACCTCGCCTCGATGCACCCGCAGGTCGACGCTATCCAGAACGGTTACGCGACCGAAAGCCTTGCGCACTCTGCGGGTTTCGAGCACCACCTCACCCTCGTGCGGTCGCTTGCTTCGTTCTACGCCGGTGGTAGACAGTTCGTCGGTTGCGGTGACCGTCAATGTGTCTCTGCTTCGACCCCGCCTCTGCACATCTAGGTGCCGCTCGAGGAAGCCACGCAGCTGGTCGAAGATCGTGACGAGGATGACGTAGTACACCGCGACGGCAAGCAGCGTCTCGAGAACCTTGAAGTTCCGCGTGTACAGGCGTTGCCCAACCAGCAGGATCTCGGCCAGCGAGATGACCGAGACCAGCGATGTCAGTTTCAAGATGGTGACGAACTCGTTGCCAAGGGATGGCAGCGACACCCGGAACGCCTGCGGTACCACGATGTGCCGCTGCACGGAGCCCCAGGGCATGCCGAGTGCGCGGGCGGCCTCACCTTGCCCGCCTACGACCGAGAGGAGGCCGCCGCGATGGATCTCGGCGATGTAGGCGGTCTCCGAGAGCACGAGGGCGACGAGGCCGGCGACGAACGGAGACCCGATGACCTCGCGCAGCGGCGGTATCAGCTGGGGTGCGTTGTAGACGAAGATGAGGAGAACGAGCAGCGGGAGGCTTCGAAAGAACCAGACGTACACGGCCGCTGGCCATCGCAGGAAGCGAGTGCGCGACTGCTTGGCCAACGCAGCCAGGAGTCCGAGCGCGGTGGCGAGCGTCCAAGACACGACCGAGAGCTCGACCACGACCAGAGCTGCCCGCCAGAGGTCACGGTTGGTGAAGAGACCAAGTATGTAGCTCCAGTCCATCGCTTTCTCCTACAGCCTTGGCCGGCTACCCGGGGGTTGGCTTCCTCAATCGCCGAGGATCTTGTCCACCTCTGCCTGGTCAGGCGCCTTCAGGTTGTACTTGTCGAGCAGTTCTTGGTACTTCCCGGAGGCGCGCAACTTGTCGAGTGCCTCACGGATCTTCGTTGCCAGAGCGTCGTTGCCGCGCTCTACCGCGAGCCCGACTGGGATCGGATACAGCAACTCGTCGCTGGTGATCTCCAGCTCCCCCGATGTCTTGTCGACCGCCACCTTTGCTACGGCGGCATCGGTGACCTCGGCGTCGACCTGTCCAGACAGGAGTGCCTGCGTGGCCTCCGGATCGGTCGGGAACTCGCGCACATCGATCGGCTCGGACCCCTGACACGCACCGTTCGCCTCCTGCCGCATGCTGTCCGCCACGGCGGCGCCTTTGATCACCCCGACGGTCTTGCCGCAGAGATCGCCGATCACGGTCAACTTGTCGGCGGCATCAGCCGCGCCGACGATCGAGTTACCCGTGGTGAAGTACGGGATGTAGTCGACTTCCGTCGCGCGGTCAGTGGTGATGTAGAGCGCGGATGCGATCAGGTCGAACTGGCCGCTCTGTAGGTTGGGGATGAGCTGTTCGAACCGTGTGTCTTGAAACTCAGGCTCCTTGCCGATCTCAGCAGCCAGTGCACGCACCATCTCCGCGTCGAACCCAGCCGGCTCGCCCTCGTCGTCAAGGTAGGCGTACGGCGGGTAGGTCAGGTCGGAGCCGACCCGCAACACGTCGCCCGACTGACCTGAATCCTCCGAACCGCCACAGGCGGTGAGCACGAGAGTGGCAAGGACTGTGCCCACGAGCAGTTGCGGACCCCTGCGACGGGACCGTCGCGCCGAAAGTTGATGTGTGCGCATTTGCATTACTGGGGCAGCGCTCTGGTGCGCTGACCCGCTCCTTCCCAACGAGGTGCCGGCTGTCTTCCCACACGTGTGCTGACCGCGTTGCGCTTCCGGCCGAACCTGAGCGACCCGGACACCGGCGATCAGTCTCACGCCCATGAGTGGTTTCGAGAACCTAGCATATCGTTGAACGAAAAGTCAACATGAGTTTGGCTCGGATACCTTGCAGGCTGTGTTTATCAGGCGATAGTGCTCCTTGACGGCAACATGTGGTGGCAAGATCGTTCACCGATCTGGTATATTGGGGACGTGGCACTGGAGGCAGCGTCGGCAGCCGACGACACCTACACACAGGCGGGCACGGCGACCGCCGACAGGGTTGTGGCGGCGCTGCGCCATGACGTGGTCGAGGGACGGTTGCTGCCGGGCGCGCCGCTGCGTGACCAGCAGCTCGCCGACCGGTTCGGCGTTTCCCGCAACACAATGCGAGATGCCTTACGGCTGCTCGTAGCCGAGGGTCTTGTGGTCTCCCGGCTGCACGCAGGCAGCGCCGTACGTCGACTGCAGCCCGAGGACGTGCGTGACATCTATACCGCTCGCCGAGTTGTCGAGGGCGCGGCGGTGCAGTCGAGTGTGCTTGCCCGCGAGGACCGGCTCCACGCCGTCGAGGTCGCCGTGACCCGCGGTGAGCAGGCGATGAGGCGGCGGCAGGGGACCGAAGCGGGCACTGCGAGCCTCGCGTTCCACCAGGCGCTAGTCGACTTGGCTGACTCGCCACGCTTGAGCGCCTTCTTCGCTACCATCTTTGCGCAACTCCGGCTCGCCTTTGCGGAGATGGAGGACGAAGAGGCGTTCCAGGCCTCGTGGATACCGCGAGACCGGCTGATCGCCGAGCACCTGCTTTCGGGGAGACGTGACGCGGCGGTGGTCGAGCTGCAGCGCTATCTCGACGACTCCGAAGCAATGGTCCTCGACGTGGTGCGCTCTGTCCACCGGCGCACCATCTCCTGACGATGCCCGCACTCGAATCACGGTAGGACATTCACCGCCCCGATCAGGAGGACAGTATGAGTACCGACGCTGCTTACCAGACCACAGCAGGCGGTGCGCTTGATGTACACCGACAGTTCTACGAGCGAATAGCCGAAAGCGTTGACCCGCGGCAGCGAGTCGACTCCTTCGTAGTGCCGATCCGTTCCGGGCGCGCCTGGAACGTCCCTGCCGGGCACGTGTGTCGACTCGTCACGGTAGAGGGACCTCAGGTCGGTGACCTCAACATGTGGAACCTGCACAACCCACGGGAGCGTTTCTGGGCGGCGCGGACCCGTCAACTACAACGCGCGCACATCTCCACATACGACCGATTGTGGTCCACTCTGCCCTACCTGCGGCCACTCGCGACCATCACGAACGACAGCCTCGCTGACTACGGGGTCGATGCTGAGGGCGGCCGGGTGCACGACACCTTGGGGTCACGCTGCGACCCCTACGTGAACCGGATGCTCACCGGTGAGGACTTCGACTTCCACTGCCACTCCAACCTCACCAGGGCCGTCATGCCGTACGGCCTCACCGAGTTCGACATCCACGATGTGCTGAACGTGTTCCAATGCACGGGTCTCAACGACCGCGACGAGTACTTCATGAAGGCATGCCCCGCGCAACGAGGCGACTTCTTCGAGTTCTTCGCCGAGATCGACCTACTGTGCGCACTCTCCACTTGCCCCGGAGGCGACCTGTCCGTGCCGCTATGGGGACCCGATGCCCGCGACCCGCTCGAGGTGTGCCGGCCGCTCGGCGTCGAGGTATACCGCATCGTCCCCGAGATGCTCGGGGGTTGGTCCTCACCACAGCCCGCGGAGTACCGCAACAACCACGGGATGCGGATGCCGCAGTGGGACCGAGCAGGAGCCTCGTGCTCGCCGTCGACCTGAGTCCTCGAGTTCGATGAGAAGCGCCGTGGTGCCGCTGGGCAGCACTCGCATCAGGCGACGAACGGGGCGACGGTGACCCCAGCCATGGCGAGCGCATCCTTGACCGAGCGAGCGATCCCGACCGCGCCAGCGGTGTCCCCGTGCACGCAGATCGAGCCCGCGGTCACGGTAAGGGAGCCGCCGTCGGAGTCAGTGATCGGCTCACCCGTGGCGATCGCGACACAGCGGTGCACGATCTCGTCGATGTCGTCAAGCACCGCACCAGGTTTCCGTCGCGAGACAAGGGTTCCCTCGGGCGTGTAGGCCCGGTCTGCGAAGGCCTCGCGAACGACGGCCAGCCCGGCTTCCTCAGCCCG
>JACCUS010000209.1 GCA_013811715.1 Nocardioidaceae bacterium | reverse complement strand
GGGGGGGGGGGGGGTCGCCCCGCCTACCTATCGTTCTGACCGGCCCGTAGCGGGGGCCCCACAAAGGTGGGATCCTGGCCCTGCCGCCGGGCAACCGATCCTACCCGCAGGTAGCGGGGCCCACACCACCGTCGTTTCTTTGGCCCACTCCCCGCGCGGCGCTGACCTCGACTGCATCCCCTGTGAAGCGATGGGTACTGCCTCCAGAACCTGGCCGGGTGCTCGACGTTCAGCCAACAGCCAGACGCTTGGTCGGGCTCGGCAGGCGGATGGTGGCAAAGGCTGACCATCTGCTCTACGGTTCATGCCTATGGTGGACAGCGCAGCAGCCCAGTCGATGCTGAAGAACCGTCCGGACTCCGTCGGGCGGATGTTCTTCGACCGCGTCACGGCGACCCCCGCCGCCGAGGCATACAGCTTCCCCGTGGACGACGAGTGGCAGTCGGTCAGCTGGCAGCAGGCCGGTGATCGCGTCACCCTGCTCGCCGCCGGCCTGGTCGCGCTGGGCGTCGACCGGGAACAGCGGGTCGGCATCGCCTCGGGGACCCGCTACGAGTGGATCCTGGCCGACCTCGCCATCATGTCCGCCGGCGCCGCCACCACCACGGTCTACCCGACGAGCGGCGCTGACGACGTCGCCTACATCCTCGGAGACTCCGCCTCCGACGTCGTCTTCGCCGAAGACGAGACCCAAGTCGCCAAGCTGCGCGAGAAGCGGGCGGAGCTGCCGGCGCTCACCAAGGTGGTTGTCTTCGACGGCACATCGGACGGCGACTGGGTGATCACCCTCGCCGACCTCGAAGCGCTGGGCGGAGGCCTGCTCGAGGAGCAGCCGACCGTGATCGCCGACCGGGTCGACGAGGCCAAGCCCGACGACCTGGCGACGCTCATCTACACGTCGGGGACCACCGGCCGCCCAAAGGGCGTCCGGCTCCGCCACTCGGCGTGGACCTACGAGGGGGTGGCGATCCAGGCGCTGGACATTCTGTTCCCCAACGACGTGCAGTATCTCTGGCTGCCATTGGCGCACTCGTTCGGGAAGGTGCTGCTGACCGCACAGCTGGCGATCGGGTTCCCCACCGCCGTCGACGGTCGGGTGGAGAAGATCATCGACAACCTCGCGGTCGTCAAGCCGACGTTCATGGGAGCTGCCCCGCGCATCTTCGAGAAGGCGCACGGCCGCATCCAGACCATGACCGCGGCCGAGGGCGGGCTGAAGAAGAAGATTTTCGACCGGGCCTTCCAGGTCGGCCTCCAGGTGTCCCGCCGGAGGCTGGCTGGTGAGAGTGTGCCGCCGTGGCTGGCGGCGCAGCACAAGGTCTTCGACCGGCTGGTCTTCGCCAAGATCCGCGACCGCTTCGGGGGGCGGGTCCGGTTCTTCATCTCCGGTTCCGCGGCGCTAGACCGCGACATCGCCGAGTGGTTCCACGCCGCCGGTATCTTGATCCTCGAGGGCTACGGGCTCACCGAGACGGCCGCCGGAACCTGTGTCAACCGACCGGTGAACTACAAGCTCGGGACCGTCGGTCTGCCGCTGGCCGGAAGCGAGTTCAAGGTTGCCGCGGACGGCGAGCTGCTCGTCAAGGGCCCGGGTGTGATGGACGGCTACCACAACCTCGACCACGCCACCGATGAGTCACTCGAGGGCGACTGGCTGCACACCGGCGACATCGGCGAGATCGACGAGGACGGCTTCGTGCGGGTGACCGACCGCAAGAAGGATCTGTTCAAGACCTCCGCGGGCAAGTACGTCGCCCCACAGATCCTCGAAGGCCAGTTCAAGGCGGTCTGCCCCTACGTCAGCCAGTTCGTCGTCCACGGCAACCAGCGGAACTTCTGCACGGCGATCGTCACCCTCGACCCCGACGCGATCGAGGGCTGGGCGGCAGACCATGGATTGGGCGGCCAACAGTACGCCGATATCGTCACGTCCGACGCGGCGAGGCAGATGGTGCAGGGCTACGTTGACCAGCTCAACTCCCGGCTGAACCGGTGGGAGACGATCAAGAAGTTCATCATCTTGGACCGTGATCTCTCCATCGAGGACGGCGAGATCACACCGAGCATGAAGGTCAAGCGCAAGGCCGTCGAGGAGCACTATCGTCCTCAGCTCGACGAGCTCTACGCCTGAGACGTCTGGGGCCGGGCGGGGGATCGAACCGGCCGCCGCCTCGTCACATGCGTAATGGAGGCGTGCACTCATGTTAAGTACAAGTAGTCCGTTGGCGTTGTTCGCAGCTCTGCGTCCCGCGGTCGCCGTGCTCCCGGCTTGCCTTGCCTTTGTTGCGGGTTGCGGGGACGACGCGCCGTGGGGCTGGTGCGTGAGCACAATGACGATGCGAGTACAGGGCCGGGCCCCGGCTTTGAGGTGTCTCGACTCGACCACACATGAGTGCTCGGTGAGAGGATGGCGAGGTGCCCTCCGCCTCACCCGCCGGTGACCCTGCACCGGCTGACGGGTCGTTGCCCGCCAGCGCATCGTCCGGGCTGGGGGAGCGACCGTTCGGCATCTACGTGCACGTGCCGTTCTGCTCGGTGCGCTGCGGCTACTGCGACTTCAACACCTACACGGCGACAGACCTGGGCAACGGTGCGGGGGCGTCCCAGGCGACGTACGCCGAGGCCGCGATCGCCGAGGTGCGGATGGCCCGCAAGGTGCTGAACGACCATGACCTACCGGTCGACACGGTGTTCTTCGGAGGGGGTACACCGACCTTGTTGCCGCCCGCAGACCTCGGTGCGGTGCTCGCGGCGATCCGCGCCGAGTTCGGCCTGGCGGCGGATGCGGAGGTCACAACGGAGTCCAACCCCGACAGCGTCACGGCGGCAGACCTCGACGACCTGCGAGCAGCCGGGATCGACCGTGTCTCCTTCGGCATGCAGTCGGCAGTGCCGGCTGTGCTTTCTGTGCTCGACCGCACCCATGATCCGGCGCGAGTCCCACAGGTGGTGGCGTGGGCACGGGCGGCGGGGTTCGACCAGGTCAGCCTCGATCTGATCTACGGCACACCCGGGGAGTCGGTCACCCAGTGGCGTGACAGTGTCGACGCGGCGGTGGCCCTGCGGCCGGACCATCTGAGCGCGTACGCGCTCACCGTCGAGGACGGCACCGCCCTGGCGCGGCGCATCAGCCGTGGTGAGTTCGCCGCCCCCGACGACGACGACCTCGCCGACAAGTACGAGCTGGCCGACGAGGCTTTGGCGGCCGGCGGGTACGACTGGTACGAGGTATCGAACTGGGCTCGCGACGACGACGCCTGGTGCCGGCACAACATCGGCTACTGGGCTGGCGGTGACTGGTGGGGCGTCGGACCGGGGGCGCATTCGCACGTCGGCGGGGTGCGGTGGTGGAACGTCAAGCATCCGGCGGCGTACGCCGAACGGATCGCCGCGGGTGAGAGCCCTGCCGCGGCTCGCGAGGTGCTCGACGACGAGACCCGCCGGGTCGAGCGAGTCCTGCTCGAGACGCGGCTGGTCACGGGTCTGCCCGTCGACGTACTCGATGAGGACGGCCGGGCGGGGCTCGCTGGCCTGGTCGAGGACGGCCTGGTGCTGCTTCGCGACACGTGTACCGGAGTCGGCCAGGTGTGCCTGACCCGCCGCGGTCGGCTGCTCGCCGACGCCGTCGTCCGCGCCCTCCTTCCGTAGCTCCTGGCACCTGCTGCGTCCTGTCGTTCGGCTACTGTTTCTCCACCAGGGCGACGCGCGCGTGGCTGCGTCGCGAAGAGAGTCGCCGGACCGGGAGGACCACCGCGAGCATCGAGTTTCTGGTGACTTCGTTCATCATCGTCGCCACACCTGGCACCGGCGTGATCTACACCCTGGCGGCCGGCCTCTCGCGTGGCGCCCGAGCGAGCGTGGTCGCCGCGGTCGGCTGTACTCTCGGCATCATTCCGCACATGCTCGCGGCGATCACGGGGCTGGCGGCCCTGCTGCACACAAGCGCGGTGGCTTTCCAGACGCTGAAGTATCTCGGTGTGGCGTATCTCCTCTACCTGGCCTGGGCGACGCTGAGGGAGAAGGGTGCGCTTGCTGTCCATGAGGAGACCGCTCCTCGCTCAGCGTGGAACGTCATCATGTCCGGCATCCTGGTCAACATCCTCAACCCCAAGCTCACGATCTTCTTCTTCGCTTTTCTGCCGCAGTTCGTGAGCACCGACGAACCGAGTGCTCTGCTGCGCATGTTGGGGTTGAGCTCGGTCTTCATGTTGCTCACGTTCGTCGTGTTCGGTGTGTACGGCGTCTTCGCCGCCGCGGTGCGGAACCACGTGGTTTCGCGTCCGCGGGTGATGACCTGGATGCGCAGGGCTTTCGCCGGCTCCTTCGTCGCTCTCAGTGCCAGGCTCGCGCTGACGGACAGGTAGGGGCGCGGTCCCCGAACGGCGCACGGGCATGGTTTGGGCCCGGTCTGAGTCGTAGGCACCGATCGGGGGTGACTGCGCCTACAGTCCGGCCAGGGGGAGCGACGGGGCCCCCGAGGGCGGCTGGGCGGGCGATAGCGGCGCTCCGGAGGCGGTGAGGTGCTCGTAGCCGCGCCGTACCGCGTGCTCTAAGCCCTCGGCGGGGAACGGCCAACCCGCGCGGTCGCCTTCGCGCAGCGCCTGGTCCGCCGGGACGCCCTGGGCCGCGAGGGAGCGGATCAGCTCCGCGATGTCGGAGATGTCGGCACGCTGGGACTCCACGAAGTCTCGGTCGACCGGCGTGCCGTGACCCGGCACCACGACCGTGACCGCGGCGAGCATGCCGACCACGAGGTCGACCGAAGCCGCCCAATCCATCGGGTAGCAGTCGGCCCCGAATACGGGCGGACCAGACTCCTCGACCAGGTCGCCAGCGAACAGCACCTCCGCGTCGGGCACCCTGACCACGATGTCGCCGTCGGTGTGCCCCCGACCCGGGTGGACGAGCTCGACGTAGCGGTCGCCGAGGTCGATGGTCGCCACCGACGAGAAGGTCACGTCGGGGAACCTGAGCTCGGTGTCGACCACGTCTCGCAGCACCTGGGCGGTGATCGCGGGGTGGCCGGGATCCGGCTCTGGGCGCTCGGCGATCAGCCGCTTGATCCGCTCCGCGGCCGAGACCAGCCCGCTGGCCACGTTCTCGTGCGCGTGCACGGCGGCGCCCACGAAGGCGATGTTGCCGAACGTGTGGTCGAAGTGCTGATGGGTGTTGACGACCCAGTTGATCTCCGCCTGGGGCGCCAGCCGTCGTACGTCGTCGCGCAGCCGCGCACCCTGGCCAGCCGTGGCCCGGGTGTCGACGACCAGCGCCCCGGCGGCGCCCACCACCACCCCGACCGTGACGTCCCACTCCGGGTAGCGGGCCGCGAAACACCCGTCGGCCACCTCGACGAAGCCGGGGTCAAGGCGATCGTTCATCTCCGCAGGATAACTCTCGGTGCCTGCCTCAGGGCCGTCGCGGGCGGAACTGGGCGGCGGCGGACGGACGGTCGAAGGTCATCGACACGATGACCTTCGGCGAGGATGCGCGGGTGGACATCGACGAGTGCCCGCATCTGCCTATGGGCCAGGCTGGTAGTCAGGTCGCTGTAACTACGTTGCCAAGAAATTTGAAGAACTTCTTTGTGGATAAGGGTTCTCGAGCAGTTCACTGGCCCGAAAGTGTCGGCGCGCCCGTCTAGTCTGTTCGGTATGAGTGAGGTTCTCGACCCGCCTGTCACCGGCCCGGTTGCGCCGGTGCTGGCGGCGGTGTCGAGCCAGCTCGACCGGCTGCGTACGGCCGAGCTGTGGCGCCACGACGACGCCGAGGCGGTGGCCGCGTTGGACGCCGCGTACGCGCTCATCGCCAAGTCGCAGGCGGTGGTGATGCGACTGGTCGCCGACGCCGCCCGGCGCGATGTCGACAGCGACGCGGGTGCACCGTCGATGCAGGCGTGGCTGCGGGCCAGGTACCGGCTGCGGCCAGCCGAAGCCAAACGCGACCTCGAGCTCGCCGGGCTGCTTGCCCGCGGCGAGAAGGACCCCTACCGGGTGGACGCCGAAGATCGGGCGCCAGGTGAGGGCGCGGCGGTTGCGG
>JACCUS010000181.1 GCA_013811715.1 Nocardioidaceae bacterium | reverse complement strand
ACCGGCTGCTGATCCACGGCCACCTCGACGTCGTACCCGCGGCGAGGGCCGACTGGAAGGTCGACCCGTTCTCCGGTGAGATCATCGACGGCTACGTCTGGGGGCGTGGAGCGGTCGACATGAAGGACTTCGACGCCGCGATCTTGTCCGTGGTGCGCGCACGGGCACGTGCCGGTGAGGAGCCGCCGCGGCCCATCACGCTGGCGTTCACCGCCGACGAGGAGGCCGGCAGCATCCATGGCGCCCACCCGCTGGCCGACCAGCGGCCGGAGTGGTTCGAGGGGTGCACCGAGGCGATCGGCGAGGTGGGGGGCTTCTCGGCCACGGTCAACGACCGGCGCCTGTACCTGGTGGAGACCGCCGAGAAGGGCATCGCCTGGCTGCGGCTGCGGGCACACGGTACGGCGGGGCACGGGTCGATGCGCAACCACGACAACGCCGTGACGGCCATCGCCGAGGCCGTCGCCGCTATCGGACGGCACGAGTGGCCGATCCGGATCACACCGTCGATGGGCGCCCTGCTCGACGAGGTGGCGGCGATCACCGGGCAGCAGAGCACCGCCGACAACGTCGACGCGTTGATCGAGCACTTCGGTCCGGCAGCCCGGATGCTCGCCGCGGTGGTCCGCAACACCGCCAACCCGACGATGCTCGACTCCGGCTACAAGCACAACGTCATCCCCGCCGAGGCTACCGCGAACATCGACGGGCGCTTCCTGCCCGGCCACGAGGACGAGTTCTTCGCCACCCTGCGTGGTCTGCTGCCTGACAACGTCAGCTATGAGGTACTCGTGCACGACAAGGCGCTGGAGACGCCGTTCGACGGCCCGCTCGTCGAGGCGATGCGCGCCTCGCTCCTCGCCGAGGACCCGGGCGCGACGGTGCTGCCGTTCTTGATGTCGGGTGGCACGGACGCGAAGGCGTGGAGCAAGCTCGATATCCGGTGCTTCGGCTTCTCGCCGTTGCGGCTTCCCCCGGACCTCGACTTCACCGGCCTCTTCCACGGTGTCGACGAGCGGGTGCCGGTCGACGCGCTCGAGTTCAGCGCCCGCGTCCTCGACGACTTCCTCGACCGCGCCTGACAGGCGGCACGTCAACAGGGTCGGTCTGGCAGCGGTCGCCGTGGGTTTACAAGGCCGTTCCACACTGTGCAGGGGAGATTTGCCTTGTTTACAAGTCGTTTGGCTTGTAAACAAGGCAAATCGGAGGGAGGCTATGGGGGAAGGCCGCGGCATCAGACGTAGGCGTAGGGGTAGGGGTGGGGACCGGGGGTGGCGGTCAGAGGGTGGAGCGCACCCGGATGATCCTGCGACGCAGTTCTATCTTGCGGCTGCCGTCGGGGTAAAGACGTAGCCGCGCCAACTCCCAGCCGCCGTACTCCGCCCTGTCGGTCAACAGGCGACGCACGGCCGAACGCGGGATCGTCCGCGGAAGTCGGAAACGCTGAAACTCGTATTCCATGCTGCCCTCATGGTGCCACGAAAGCGAAACCCAGCGGCAGCCAACACCCGTGGGACTGCACTGCGAGGCAGACGGGAATACCCTCGCTGCATGGCTCTCCCCATCGAGGACTACGCGGTGCTAGGCGACACCGGCACCGCGGCGCTGGTCGGGCTGGACGGATCGGTCGACTGGCTGTGCCTGCCCCGATTCGACTCGCCCGCCTGCTTCGCTGCCCTCCTGGGGACCCCCGAGCATGGTCGGTGGCTGCTCGGCCCGACCGAGGAGGCCAAGACCACCCGCCGCTACGTCGGCGACACGTTCGTGCTCGAGACGACCCACGAGACCGACGGAGGCGCTGTCCGGGTCATCGACCTGATGCCGCTCGGTGACGGCCGAGCGGACGTGGTCCGTCGGGTCGAGGGGGTCTCGGGGACTGTCCGGATGCGCCACGAGTGGGTCGCCCGGTTCAGCTACGGCAGGATCCGGCCCTGGGTGACCAGGCGCAACGACGAGGAGGGTCGGGAGATCATCTCCGGCATCGCCGGACCGGACATGTTGGTGCTGCGCGGCGCCGACGGCGCCCGGCTGCCGGAACCGCAAGCCGGCAAGCATGTCGACGAGTTCGACGTCACCTCGGGCGACAGCTACACCTACTCGACCACGTGGTTCAGGTCCCATCACCCGATCCCGGCCATGCTCGACGTCGACGGACGGCTGGAGGACACCATCCGGCAGTCGGAGGAGTGGGCAGCCCACTGTAGTTACGACGGACCGTACGACGCGGAGCTGGTGCGCTCCCTGCTCGTCCTGCGCCTGCTCACCCATGGCGGCACCGGCGGCATCGCGGCGGCGCCGACGACATCGCTGCCGGAGGAGTTCGGTGGCCGCCGCAACTGGGACTACCGGTACTGCTGGCTGCGCGACGCGGCACTCACGCTGGAGGCGCTGCTGTGGGCCGGATACCGCAGCGAGACCCGGGTCTGGCGCGACTGGCTGTTGAGGGCGATCGCCGGTGATGCCAAGGACCTGCAGATCATGTACGCCGTCGACGGCGCCCGCGACATCCCCGAAAGAGAGCTGGACCATCTTCCCGGGTACGCCGGCTCACGGCCGGTCCGGGTCGGCAACGCCGCCGTCGATCAGCGCCAGACCGACGTACTCGGCGAAATCATGGCCTCGTTGGAGCAGGCCCGCGATGCAGACATCCACGACACCGAGGACTCCTGGCAAATGCAGCTCGCGCTGATGGACGGGCTGGCAGGGCACTGGAAGGAGCCCGACAACGGGCTATGGGAGATCCGCGGACCACGGCGCCACTTCACCCACTCGCGCATCATGGTGTGGGTGGCCTTCGACAGCGCCATCGAGGCAGT
>JACCUS010000172.1 GCA_013811715.1 Nocardioidaceae bacterium | reverse complement strand
CGGCGCCCTGGCGACCCCCACCCGGGCCGACAGCGGCGCCTGACCCCTTCGGATTTGCCTTGTATACAAGCCAACCAGCCTGTTTACATGGCAGATCTGCCGTGCACAGTGTGGATTTGCCTTGCAGGGCGCTGGGCGAAGTTTCGCCATCGGGTAGGCGGGGAGCGACCAATATCCGACCTGTGCGGGTTCTTTGCGGCCCAAAGTGCCGGAACCGCGCACCACAACCCGACCTGAGTCGGATCTTTGCTGTCGGCAAACCTGAGACAGCACCTCCCGTCGGCGCGGCGCGCTCAACGCATTACTCAGCGCCATGCTTGTGACCCGCCCGCCAGAGCACATGAGAGGCAGGGTGCTCGCGGCGGTCTCCGGCACATCCCGCGGGTTCTCCGTCGTGGCGATGGTGCTGGTTGGAGCCGGAGGCCAGTTCTTGGGCGCCCGGGCCACTTTCGTGATCTGCGGGATCCTGTCGGTCGCTTGGCCGAGGCACCGCCCGGTGTGGAGACTGCCATCATGTAACGGTGACCGAGTTCAAGCCCGTCGAGAGTTGGCTCACCGACATGGATGGGGTACTCGTCCACGAGGAGCAGGCCATCCCAGGAGCCGCCGATTTCATCAAGGCGCTGCAGTCGGCCGGACGGCCCTTCCTCGTCCTCACCAACAACTCGATCTTCACCCCTCGCGACCTGCGGGCGAGGCTGCTGGTGTCGGGGATCGACGTACCCGAGTCGGCGATCTGGACCTCGGCGCTGGCCACGGCGCAGTTCCTCGACCTGCAGCGACCCCACGGCAGCGCCTACGCGATCGGGGAGGCCGGGCTCACGACCGCGTTGCACGCGGTCGGCTACATCTTGACGCCACGAGACCCCGACTACGTCGTCCTCGGCGAGACCCGGAACCTCTCCTTCGAGGCGATCACGACCGGCATCCGGCTGATCGAGGGTGGGGCGCGCTTCATCGCCACCAACCCCGATCCGACCGGTCCCTCCTCCTTCGGTCCGATCCCCGCCACCGGCTCGATCGCGGCGCTGATGACCAAGGCGACCGGGGTGGATCCCTACTTCGTCGGGAAGCCCAACCCGCTGATGATGCGCAGCGCGTTGAACCAGATCGAGGCCCACTCCGAGTCCACCGTCATGGTGGGCGACCGGATGGACACCGACATCATCTCCGGACTCGAGGCGGGTCTGCGCACGGTGCTCGTGCTCACCGGGTCGACCCAGGCCGGCCAGATCGACCGGTTCCCCTATCGGCCCACCCGGGTCGTGGACTCCATCGCCGATCTCGTGCACCTCGTCGGCGAGTTCAGCCCCGAGACAATCGCCCCGGCGCCCGCCGACTAGGTGACGACTCGCTCACCTTGGGCGAAAGAGCTGGTACGGCGACCGGCCCGCCCGCGGGTCAGCCGCGCTTGGTCGCGCGCAACGTGTACGTGTGCGCGAGCCGCCATGGCCGGTCGGTGAGCCGCCACTCGCCGCCCCCGACATTGCTCATCTGTCCAGGCAGCGCCTCCCACGGGACGCTGTCGTGCTCCACCAGCCCCGTGACCTCCATGCCGGCAGACGTCAACGCGGTGAAGACCTCGCCGAGGCCGTGATTCCACTCGTGAGTGCGGGTGTGGGTGAACTCGACATCGGTCGCCACGTAGGTGCCAGGCTCGTCCCACTCCAACGGCTCGGGGAGCTCGAAGTAGGGGTGCTCCAGCGCGATGACGCCGTCGTCTCGCGGCTCGTCCAACGCCCAGAGCATCGGGTGGCCCTCGCGGATGAACAGCCTCCCCCCGGGCCTGAGCAGGTCGGCGACCAGCCGTGCCCACCGGTGGATGTCCGGCAGCCAGCACAACGCGCCGATGCCCGTGAAGACCAGGTCGAACCTTCCCCGGCCGAGCACCTCCGCCGCGTCGTACACCTCGGCCTCGACGAAATCCACGTCCGCGCCGGTGGCCTCGGCAAGCCTGCGCGCCTCGACGAGCGCGGCAGCTGAGAAGTCAAGCCCGGTCATCTGTGCCCCGAGCCGCGACAACGAAATCGTGTCCGTGCCGATGTGGCATTGCAGGTGTACGCCGCGAAGCCCGGTGACGTCCCCCAGCAGCGGGAGGTCGAAGCGGACCACGTCACTGATGAAGTCGGGCTCGGTGACGAACCTGGCGACGGAGTAGTCGGCGGAGGCGGCATGAGCGGGGGCGCGTTCGTCCCAGTTGGCCATGTTCAGCGATCGGTAGTCGTCCACCCGCGTACCCTCGCACAGTCCCGAACGTGGCACAGTGAATCATGGCCGCAACCGACCCGCAGGAGGACTGACATGCCGAAGCCGCCCATCCCCGACAAGGTCGGCGAGCTGCTCGCGGCGCCCAATCCCGCGGTCATGACCTCGATGCGCTCCGATGGGCAGCCGGTTTCCGTCGCCACCTGGTACATCTACGAGAACGGCAAGATCCTGGTCAACATGGACGAGGGCCGCAAACGGCTGGACTACCTGCGCGTCGACCCCCGCGTCTCGCTGACCGCGCTGAAAGACGGCGACTGGTACACCCATGTCAGCGTGCAGGGTCGCGTCGTCGACATCGTGGAAGACCCAGAGCTTGCCGACATCGACCGGCTGTCGCGTCACTACTCGGGCAAGGACTACCCCACCCGCGATCGCCGGCGGATCAGTGCGTGGATCGAGATCGACTCCTGGCACGGGTGGGGCACGGCTGCCGCCTGAATGAAATGTGATGATCCGACGCTCAGGCGGCCAGGCCAACGCCAGCGTCGGATCATCGCGCTGTCAGGCGGTGAGCTGTCAGTCCGGTGAGCAGTCACTCGCCGGCTGCCACCGAGTCGAGGTCGTCGTGGATCTCGTCCAGCGACTCATAGACCTTCCGAGCCCCGGCTGCTGTCAACTCGTCGATCGAGAATCCCCCGGTCCGCAGCGCGTACGTCGCAAGCCCTGCTCGCCCGGCGGCCTTGGCATCCCACGTCGAGTCGCCGATCATGACCCCGTCCGCGGCGTCGACCTTGGCCATGGCCGTCTGCACGAGGTCAGGAGCCGGCTTGGTCTGCTCGGCGTCTTCTGAGGTGGTCCAGGCATCCGCCAGCCGGCGGCCGTCCACCAGATCGAGGTAGTGCTCGACGTGGTTGCGCTGCCCGGAGCTCGCCAGCACGAGCCGCAACGGGCGCTCGTGCACGTCCTCCAGCAGCGACCGCGCCCCCGCGAACGGCTGCACATCCGAAAGATAGGCCTCCTCGTACTCCGACGCCCAGACGGCGCGGAGCTCGTCTCCGTGCTCATCCTCGGCCGCCTGCCCCGCAACGGCTGCGACGAGTTGGTCACCTCCCATGCCGATGGCCCGGTGGATCCGCCACAGCGGGGGTGTGAGTTCGAACCGCTGGAACGCGCGGAACCAGGACAACGCGTGCTGGTAGTTGGTGTCGATGAGTGTTCCGTCGACGTCGAAGACGATGGTGTCGACCATGCGCGGCGTTGCTCCTCGGGGTCGGTGGGGTGTGGCCTCGTCGCCGTACCCACCAGACGCCGCAGTCATGCGGCACCCTCCAACCAGCGCTGCGAAATGCGGGAAACCTGCTGGTTTCGAGCCACTAGGCCGAAGTTACGTCTTGCGTGACGTGGCGAACCCCCTGCTGAGCAGGGGGTTCGTGTTTCTTGGGTGGGTGGGTTCTGTCTACTTCAGGCTCAGGGGGATGGTGGTGTCGAGGAGTTCGAAGGCGCGGCGTTGGGTTTCGCTGGGCACGGCGAGGGTGGGCACTAGGGGCCCGTCGGGGCCGTAGCGGATGTCGTTGCGGGTCAGGGTGCCTAGGTGGTTGAGCAGGGTCCGGAAGGACCGGACGGGCTGGTCGGCGTCGTCTTTGCGGCGTGAGGCTTTGCGGGTCGCCGCGGTCGAGCGGGTGGCGGGGGCGACGGGGTCGGTGCGGGCAGGGGGTTGCTGGTCGGTGAAGGTCAACGGGGCCAGGGTTCTGCGTAGGTGCCAGGTCAGGTAGGCGGCGAGCATGACGATGAACACGTGGGCCCGGACCCGGTCTTCGAGTCGGTGGTAGATCGGGCGCAGGTCGAGGTCGTCGACCTTGATGGTGCGGAAGTCGCGTTCGACGCGGGCGAGGTTCTTGTAGGCGGTCACCACCGCGGCCGCGTCCAGGCTCTGGGCTGGGACCGAGGTGCGGATCACGTAGATGCCGTCCAGGGCGGCCTCGGCGGTGATCTGCGCGCTCTTGGGGGTCAGGGTCAGGGAGGTGTTGGTGATCGTGGTCTCGAAGTGTTTGGCCATCTTGTACTTGTCGATCACCTTGCCGACCTTGAGCCCGATCTGGTCGGCACCGCTGAGTCGTCCGGCGGCGACTGCGGCGATCACCGGAGCGATGATGGCCTCGGTGGCGGCGAGCAACTCGCTGCGTTTGCGGGCCCGTTCATCGGCCAGGAACGGGTTGCGGCACGCGACCAGTCGTTCCCCGGGGTAGTCGGGATGGGTGATCTCGGCGAGGTTCTGCTCGTCGAACAATGTGGGTTGCAGTGGCCCGCCGGCGGCGGCGAGGGTCTTGATCGCGGGAGCCCGCAGCGCGGTGAGCCAGCCCAGGTCGGTGTGCTCACGCAGGGCGTTGATCCGGGCCGCGGTGATCATCCCGCGGTCACCGACCATCACCAGGTCGGTGAGCTTGAACTTGTCCCGCACGATCTGAACGGCGTCGGTGAACGCGGTCGGGTCCGCGGTGTTGCCGGCGAACACCTTGATCGCGACCGGACGGCCCTCGGGGTCGGTGAGTAGGCCGTACTCGATCTGGGTCCGGTTCTTCTTCCCGTCGCGGGAGTAGCCACGTTTCGCCAGCGGGCAGTGGCTGCCTTCCATCCAGGAGGAGGACACGTCGAACAACGCCATCCGCGACGGGTTCACCTCGGGTGCGAGGTGACGTTTGGCGAGC
>JACCUS010000124.1 GCA_013811715.1 Nocardioidaceae bacterium | reverse complement strand
ACCGTCGCATCCCAGGCCGACGACCACAAGGCCTACTACCCAGGGGCGCATCGAATCCACCTGCGGTTCACCGGCGACCAGATAACCGGGCGCCTGCTCGGGGCCGTACGGCCAGCATCCAGCACGTCACCGCCGCGGGCAGAAGCCGTCACGGCCGACACCATCGACGGTGACTCGTGAGGAGACGGCGCAGCCTCGAAGCCGCTCATCGGGGTCGGCCGCACACCTCGCGCTCGTGACAGACCTCGTCGGCTCCCTTCGGGGCAACACCTACACAAGAGACCAGCAACACATCCCCAACCGTTCATCTGGACTCCGCTGGAGGGACATGCTCGCGGCATAGTCTCTTGCTCCGCAGCCAGGCCACAGGACGCATTCGTCAGAGGGACGCCCCACATCGGCTCCCAGCTCAGCCAACGCCCGAGAGGACAACACATGGACTTCGACCCAGATGACATCAGCACCAACCCCGCGACCGATCCTTCCTTCCAAGAGGTCGTCGCCAGCCGCCTATCGCGACGGGGCGTGCTAGCCGGTGGCGTGGCGGTCGCTGCCGGGTTCTTCACCTCGGCCATTACCGGACCGGCCCCGACCTACGCCTCCCCACCGCGCAATGGGAGGTCCACGGCGAAGGCCGCTGCGCTGCTGGGATACCAGCCCATTCCGCTGGGCTACGGCGATGAGATCGTCGTTCCTGTGGGGTACAGCGCTACGGCGTTCCTCCCGTGGGGCACGCCGATTCTCGGGAGTTACCCGGCGTTCGTGCCCGGAGGTAACACTGCCGCGCAGCAGGAGCAGCAGGTCGGCATGCATCACGACGGCATGCACTTCTTCCCACTGCGAAATGGCCCCCGGGGCAGCATCCATGGGTTGTTGGTGCTCAACCACGAGTACACCGACGAGGCTTTGCTGCAGACCGGCACCACCACTCTGCCGCCGCTGGAGAGCTGGACGGCGGAGATGGTTCGCAAGTCCCAGGCCGCACACGGTGTAGCTGTGGTGGAGATCCAGAAGAGCGGCACCGGCGAATGGGAGGTTGTGCGCTCCAGCCTGAACCGCCGCATCACGGCCAACACCCCGGCGTCCTTCTCCGGGCCTGCGGTCGGCCACCGGCTCGTGCAGACGTCTCGCGACCCGCAGGGCATCCGCCCGGTCGGCACCATCAACAACTGCGCCCACGGCTACACCCCGTGGGGCACCTACCTCACGTGCGAGGAGAACTTCAACGGCTACTTCCGGGTGGATCCCGGGCCCTACACGGCCGAGCAGACGGCGCTGATCAGCCGGTACGGCGTCGGGGGAGACCGCCAGCGATGGGCCACCAACGACCCCCGCTTCGTCGTCACGGCCGAGGAGCCTAACGAGCCCAACCGTTTCGGTTGGGTCGTCGAGATCGACCCGTTCGACCCCAGCTCAACCCCGGTGAAGCGCACCGCCCTGGGGCGGGTCAAGCACGAGAGCGCGCACGTCCACGTCACCAAGGGCGGCCGGGTCGTGGTCTACACCGGCGACGACCAGGTCAACGAGTACATGTACAAGTTCGTCAGTGCCGGCAACTGGCACTCCTACCGCGCCGGCCGCAGCCCGCTCGACGACGGCACGTTGTACGTCGCCAGGTTCAACGACGATGGCAGCGGAGAATGGCTCCCGTTGATGCACGGGACCGGCCCGCTGACCGAGGCCAACGGCTTCGCCGACCAAGGCGACGTGCTCGTCAAGACCCGTCTCGCCGCAACCGCACTCGGTGCCACCCCGATGGATCGTCCGGAGTGGGTATCGGTCGACCCGAACACCGGGATGGTCTACCTGAATCTGACCAACAACACCAGCACCGCGAAGCAGGAGAGCGCCGCCAACCCGCGCAAGCCCAACAACTGGGGCCACATCGTTCGGTGGGCTGAGTCGGGCGACAACCACGCCGCCACATCGTTCGCGTGGGACCTGTTCGTGATCGCCGGCCAGGGACGCAGCAGCGGTGACGGCTCCACCATCGCCGACGAGGACGCCTTCGGCTCACCCGATGGCTTGTGGATCGACCCCGACGGCCGCGTCTGGATCCAGACCGACGGCACCCAGCCGATGGGGGCGAACGACCAGATGCTTGCGGCCAACCCCTACGTCACCGACGAGGCAGGCGTGCCGGAGATCCGCAGGTTCTTCACCGGGGTAGTGGCCTGTGAGGTCACCGGTGTCATCACCACGCCGGACCAGGCGACGATGTTCGTCAATATCCAGCACCCCGGCGAAGGCGAACCCAGCACCTGGCCCCATAACGACGGCTTTGCCATCCCCCGATCAGCCACCGTCATCGTCACCAAGGACGACGGGGGCATCATCGGCTCCTGAGGCTGCGCGGCTCCTCTGCGTGGCTCCCCACCAGGAAGGGCGTGTCTCCGAACTCATGGAGGCACGCCCTAGGCGGTGCGGGTGGTGACGAGGTCGCACAGAGCGACGAGCGCAGACCGGGCGGGAATGTCGGGAAGCCCGTCGAGCAAGGAACGGGCGGCGTCGGCGCGACGTCTGACCACGGCCCGCGCCTCGTCCATCGCCGGGTTGCTGCGCAGCAGCCGCAGCGCCTCCGCATGCAGCCCGTCGTCGGTGATCGGACCGGACAACAGCTCCAGCAGTCGCTCGTCGGCTGCAGCGCCGGACCGCTGCGCCAGCAGAGTCGGCAGCGTCGAGATGCCCTCCCGCAGGTCTGTCCCCGGCGTCTTGCCCGAGTCGGCGGTGTCACTCGCGACGTCGATGATGTCGTCGGACAGCTGGAACGCCGCACCGACCTGCTCGCCGTACTCGGTCAGCTTCTGCTCCACCTCGGCCGGCACCCCGGCGAGTTTGGCGCCGAACCGAGCAGACGTCGCGATCAACGAGCCGGTCTTGTCGGCGACCACCGAGAGGTAGTGCGCCAGCGCGTCATCGGCCTCGCGCGGCCCGACCGTCTCCCGGATCTGGCCCTGCACGAGCCGGGCGAAGGTTTGCGCCTGGATCCGCACCGCCTCCGGCCCGAGGCCGGCGACGATGTCGGAGGCCCGGGCGAACAGGAAGTCGCCGGTCAAGATGGCGACCGAGTTGTCCCAGCGGGCGTTCGCGCTCTGCGCGCCACGTCGCAGGTCGGCCTCGTCCATCACGTCGTCGTGGTACAGGGTCGCGAGGTGGGTCAGCTCGACGACGAGAGCAGCCGGTACGACGCCGGGCGCCCGCGCGTCCCCGAACTCCGACGCCAGCACCACCAGCAACGGGCGAAACCGCTTCCCGCCCGCGTCGAGCAGGTGACGCGCCGCCTCGTTGACGAAGTCGACGTCGGACGCCACCGCCACCGCGAGCTCCTTCTCGACCTCCAGCAGCCGCGATCGGACCTGGGACTCCAGCTCCTCGTCGAGGAAGGGCAGTCCGATGGACGACGTCGGCACGTCTCAGGCTCCCATCAGCGGATGAACTCCCCGGCCTGGGCTGCCAGGTCGAGGACCGGCTGCGGCACGACACCCAAGATCAACGTCATCGCAGCGCCGATCGTGATCGCCACCGTGGTCAAGGCGCTCGGCACGGCCACCGTCGGACCCTCGCCGACCGGGTCGGAAAAGAACATCACCACGATCACCCGCACGTAGAAGAAGGCCGCAACGGCGCTCATCAACACCGCCACCACGACCAGCGGCCAGGCACCGCCCTGCCACGCCGACGTGAACACCGCCCACTTACCGGTGAAGCCGCTCGTGAGCGGGATGCCGGCAAAGGCCAACAGGAAGAACGCGAAGACACCGGCGACGACGGGCGCCTCCTTGCCGAGCCCGGCCCACCGGGACAGGTGGTTCGCCTCGCCACCGGCGTCGCGCACCACCGTGACGACGGCGAAGGCGCCGATCGTCGCGAAGCCGTACGCCACCAGGTAGAACAACACCGACTGCAGGCTGGTGATCTCGGTCCCCGCCACCTCGGCGCCCTGGTGGGCACCGACGAAGCCGGTGAGCAGGAAGCCGCCATGGGCGATCGAGGAGTACGCCAGCATCCGCTTCACGTCGGTCTGGGTGATCGCGATGATCGAGCCGACCGCCATGGTCAGGCCGGCGATGACCCACATCATCGGCTGCCAGTCCCACCTTGCGCTGCCGAGCCCGACGTAGAAGATCCGGAGCAACGCTCCGAACGCCGCCAGCTTCGTGCAGGCGGCCATGAACGCCGTCACCGCGGTCGGCGCACCCTGGTACACATCGGGGGTCCAGGAGTGGAAGGGCGCGGCGCTGACCTTGAACAGCACACCCACCGCGATCAGCCCGATGCCGATGAGCAGCATGCCGCTTGCCCCCACCCGCGACGAGACGGCCGCGTCGATTGCGGCGAGCTGCATGCTGCCCGCGAAGCCGTAGACCAGCGCGATGCCGTACAAGAAGAACGCCGACGAGAACGCGCCGAGCAGGAAGTACTTGAGCGCGGCCTCCTGGCTGATCAGCCGTCGCCGGCGGGCCAGGCCGCACAGCAGGTAGAGCGGCAGCGACAGCACCTCGAGCGCCACGAACATCGTCAACAGGTCGTTGGCGGCCGGGAACAACATCATGCCCCCGATGGCGAACATCACCAGCGGGAACACTTCGGTGTGCTCGATCCCCCGCGCCGACGCCTCCCGCTCCGCCTCGGTGCCGGGCAGCGCCGCGGCCTGCCCGGCGAAGGCGGTCAGGCCGCCTTCGAGGTTCCGCTCTGCGAACAACATCACGCTGATGATCGAGAAGATCAACAGCGTGCCCCAGATGAACAGCGACGGCCCGTCGACAGCGATGGCCCCCATCGCCTCGACGGTGCCGAGGGAAGCGCCACCGTTGTTGGATGCCAGGTCGCCGGCGACCAAGACGACCCCGACGAACGCGGCGACGAGCCCCGTCAGGGCGAGGACCGTCTGGACGACGTAGCGGCGCTCACGGGGGGCAAACGCCTCGACGACTACCCCCGCGACCGCCACGCCGAAAACGATCAGCATCGGGTAGAGCTTCCCGTAGGCCAGCGACGGTGCGTTGAACGCCTGCTCGGCGAGCGTGATGTCCGCGATTCCTCGGGTGGTCACGGCGATCCCTCCGGGTCTGACGCCACGGTCGGCTCAGGATCGGTGGCACCGACCTCTTCGAGCAGCGAGTCCACGGTCGGGTTGATCACGTCCAGCGCCGGCTGCGGGAAGAACCCGAGTACGACGATGAGCGCCAGCAGCGGCGCCAGCGCCACGACCTCGCGCGGCCGCAGGTCAGGCAGGTCCCGGGTGGACTCCCGTGCCGGCCCGGTCATGGTGCGCTGGTACATGTACAGGATGTAGACGGCGGCCAGCACGATGCCGAAGGTGGCGAGCACGGCCGCCGTGACCGACACCGTGAACGTGCCGGCCAGCACCAAGAACTCGCTGACGAAGGGCGACAGCCCGGGCAGCGACAGGCTCGACAGCCCGGCGACCAGGAAGGTGCCGGCCAGCACCGGCGCGACCTTCTCGACCCCCCCGTAGTCGCTGATCATCTTCGACCCGCGGCGGCTGATCAAGAAGCCGGTGACGAGGAACAGCGCCGCGGTCGAGAGGCCATGGTTGAACATGTACAGCGCCGAGCCGGCCTGACCCTGGCTGGTCATCGCGAAGATGCCGAGCACGATGAACCCGAAGTGCGAGACCGAGGTGTAGGCGATGAGCCGCCGGATGTCGTTCTGGCCGATGGCCAGCAGCGCGCCGTACAGCACGGAGATGACGGCCAGCGCGATCACGACCGGTGTCGCCCACCGGGACGCCTCGGGGAAGATGTTCAGGCAGAACCGCATCATCCCGAAGGTGCCGATCTTGTCGAGGATGCTGACCAGCAGCACCGACGTCCCCGGCGTCGCCTCACTGGCCGCCTCCGGCAGCCAGGTGTGCACCGGCCACAACGGCGCCTTCACCGCGAACGCGACGAAGAAGCCGAGGAACAGCCAGCGCCCCGTGCTGGTGTCGATCGAGATCGCCATCAGGTCCTCGAGCAGGTACGTCGGGCCACCGGCCGAGTCGGCGGAGACGACGTACAGACCCACCACCGAAGCCAGCATCAGCAAGCCGCCGAAGAGGCTGTACAGCAAGAACTTCACCGCGGCGTAGGACCGCCGCGTGCCGCCGAAGCCGCCGATCAAGAAGTAGATCGGGATGAGCGTGGCCTCGAAGAAGACGTAGAACAAGAACACGTCGGTGGCTGCGAACGTCCCGATCGCGAGGCCCTCGAGGGCGAGCATCCACGCAAAGAACGAGCTGACGCTCCACCGCCCGGCCTCGGCGTCGTTCCACGAGGCGAGGATGACGACCGGTGTGAGGATCGTCGTCAAGAGCACGAGGACGAGGCCGAGTCCGTCCAGGCCGACGGCGTAATGAGCCCCGAACGCCTCGATCCACGAGTGCATCTCCACGAACTGGTAGCCGGCCCCCGCCTCGAACTGGACGGCCATCACGACCGAGACCGCGAATGCGACCAGCGACACCCCGAACGCGAGCTGCTTAGGCAGTTCGCTCCCCCGCGGCACCAGTACCACCGCCACCGCACCGAGCAGGGGAAGGAGGCCGAGGATCGTCAGCCACGGAATCGTCGTCACGCTCCCGCTCATGCGAGCCTCGCCGCCAACAGAGCGAGCACGACGAGTGCCGAGCCGGCGAGCATCGCGGCCGCGTACGAGCGCACGAATCCGGTTTGCCACCGCCGTATCCGGCCCGACGTCCCGCCGACCAGCGCCGCGACCCCGTTGACGGCGCCGTCGACTCCGCGGTTGTCGAAGTAGACAAGGGACCGGGTGAGGTACTGGCCTGGCCGCATGAAAGCCCCCTCGTTGAACGCGTCGCCGTAGAGGTCGGCCCGGGCCGCCTTCGTCGCCGGCGAGACGCGCGCCGGCGAGCGAACGGCGATATCGCCGAGCGGGTAGGCCTTGACGGCGATCGCGATGCCCACCGCGACCACCAGCAATGTGAGCCCGGTGATGACCCAGACCGGCAGCGGCAGCGCGTGGTCCTCGACTGCTCCGGTGACCGGTTCGAGCCAGCCCTGGATCCAGCCCCCGACCAGCAACAGGCCGCCCAGCACCGACAGCGCGGCCAACACCATCAGTGGCACCGTCATCACCAACGGCGCCTCGTGCGGCTCGGCGTTCTTGGCCCAGCGCTTCTCGCTGACGAACGTCATGATCATCAGCCGCGTCATGTAGAAGGCGGTGATGCCGGCGCCCAGCAACGCGCCGAGCCCGATGATCCACCCCTCGCCGAACGCGATCTCGATGATCTTGTCCTTGGACCAGAAGCCGGAGAAGCCGGGGAAGCCGATGATCGCCAGATAGCCGCAGGCGAACGTCAAGAACGTGATGGGCAGCAGCCGCTGCAACCCGCCGTACCTGCGCATGTCGACCTCGTCGTTCATCGCGTGCATCACCGAGCCGGCACCGAGGAACATGTTGGCCTTGAAGAAGCCGTGGGTCAGCAGGTGGAAGATCGCGAAGGGGTACCCGGCCGGGCCGATGCCGGCCGCCAGCATCATGTAGCCGATCTGGCTCATCGTCGAGCCGGCCAGCACCTTCTTGACGTCGTCCTTCGCGCAACCGATGATCGCACCCCACAGCAGCGTGGCGAGCCCCACGACCACCACTGCGGTCTGCGCGGTGTCGCTGAAGGCGTAGACGAAGTGGGAGCGGGTCACCAGGTAGACGCCGGCCGTCACCATGGTGGCCGCGTGGATCAGAGCCGACACCGGGGTGGGGCCCTCCATCGCGTCGAGCAGCCAGCTCTGCAGCGGCACCTGCGCCGACTTGCCGCAGGCGCCGAGCAGCAGCAGCAGCCCCAGCGCCGTGGCGGTGGCCGACGACGCGCCCTCCATGCCGCCCTCGACGCCGGCGAACGTCGTCGTGCCGAAGGTCGCAAACATCAACATGATGGCCAGCGCGAACCCCATGTCACCGACCCGGTTCACCACGAACGCCTTCTTGGCGGCGACGGCGGCGGTGTCCTTGTGCTGCCAGAAACCGATCAGCAGGTACGACGCGAGGCCGACTCCCTCCCAGCCCAAGAAGAGACCCAGGTAGTCGTCGGCGAGCACGAGCAGCAGCATCGCCGCCACGAACAGGTTGAGGTAGGCGAAGAACCGGGGCCGCCGCTCGTCATGCGCCATGTAGCCGATCGAGTAGATGTGGATGAGGCCGCCGACACCGGTGATCAGCAGCACGAAGACCGCCGACAGCGGGTCGAAGAGCAGATCGAAGTCGACCCGGAACCCGGCTACCTGGATCCAGGTGAAGAGGTGCTGGCCGAGCGCCTCCTCGTCTCCGGACGACAGTGAGAAGAACGCGATGACCCCCACCACGAACGACGCGCACGGGGCAGCTGCACCGACCAGGTGTCCCCAGCCCTTCGTGAGCCGTCCACCGAGCAGCAGCAGCACGGCGGAGCTCACCGCCGGGATCGCGATGATCAGGTACAACAAGCTCACAACCACGCCCCTAGTACTTCAACAGACTCGCGTCGTCGACCGAGGCCGACCGACGGGTCCGGAAGATGGTCATGATGATCGCCAGCCCGACCACGACCTCGGCTGCGGCCACCACCATCACGAAGAAGGCGGCGATCTGGCCGTCGAGGTTGCCGTGCTGGCGGGCGAACGTCACGAAGGCGAGGTTGCAGGCATTGAACATGAGCTCGACGCACATGAACACCACGATCGCGTTGCGCCGGACGAGGACACCGAACGCCCCGATCGAGAACAGCAACGCGGACAACACCAAGAAGGGGGTCGGGCTCACTGTTCGCCCCCCTTGATCTGCGTGGTGTCGGCCTCGATCTCCCGCTTCGCGGACTGGTCGCCGCTCACGTCTCGCACGGTCCCCCGCGCCCGCATCACCCGCGAGATCGACAGTTCCGACGGTGTGCCGTCCGGCAGCAGGGCGGGAGTGTCGACGGAGTTGTGCCGGGCGAAGAAGCCTGGGCTGGGCAACGGGCCGGGGTGCACCCCTCGGTCGGCGTAGTCGCGCATCCGCTGGCCGGCCAGGTCCCGCTGGGTGGGCTTGGGCGTGAGCCGCTCCCGGTGGGCCAACACCATGGCACCCAGAGCGGCGGTGATCAGCAGCGCCCCGGTGACCTCGAACGCGAAGATGTACTTGCTGAAGAGGAGCCGCGCCACGCCAGGCACGTTGCCGTCCGGCACCTGTCCCTCGCCGAGGCCCACCACTACGCCCACGCTGGTCTGCGCGATGCCGGCGACCAACAGCACAGCGAAGACGGTGAAGAGCACGACGGCCGCGGCCCGCTGACCACGCAGCGTCTCCACCAGCGAGTCCGACGAGTCGACTCCGACCAGCATCAGCACGAACAAGAACAGCATCAGCACTGCGCCGGTGTAGACGATGATCTGCACCGCGAACAGAAAGGGAGCGTCCTGGGCGGCGTACAGGACCGCCAACGACACCATCACCACTGCCAGCATCAGCGCCGAGTGCACGGCCTTGCGAGCCACCACCATGCCGAGCGCGCTGGCCACCATGACCGGAGCCAGGATCCAGAACGCGGCCGTCATGCGGGCACCTCGCCCTCGCCGAGGTCCTTCGATGACGCGCCGGCGCCGCGGTAGTAGGCGCCCTCGTCATCACCGAGCCGCATCGGGTGCGGCGGCTCCTCCATGCCCGGAAGCATCGGCGCCATGAGGTCCTGCTTCTCATAGATCAGCGCCGCCCGGCTGGAGTCCGCCAGCTCGTAGTCGTTCGTCATCGTCAAAGCGCGCGTCGGACACGCCTCGATGCACAGCCCGCAGAGGATGCAGCGCAGGTAGTTGATCTGGTAGACGCGGCCGTAGCGCTCACCGGGTGAGTACCGCTCGTCCTCGTGGTTGTCTGCGCCCTCGACGTAGATCGCGTCGGCCGGACAGGCCCAGGCGCACAGCTCGCACCCGATGCACTTCTCCAGCCCGTCGGGCCAGCGGTTCAGCTGGTGGCGTCCGTGGAAGCGCGGCGCGGTCGGCTTCTTTTCGAACGGGTACTCCTCGGTGACGACCTTCTTGAACATCGTCCGGAACGTCACGCCGAAGCCGGCGATCGGGTCCCAGAACTGTTCCTTCACGTTAGCCACGAGTCTTCTCCTGACGTGTCATCGGAGGCACCGGGTAGCCACCGGCGTACGCGTCGAACTCCGCCGCCTCCGCGTCGGCCTCCTCGGGTTCTGCGGGTTCTGCGGGGTGCTCGTCCTCGCCGAAGAAGCCGAGCACGACGAAGACCAGCAGCGCAACGCCCGCCGCCACCCACAGGAAGCGCCGGTCGATCGGACCCTCCAGGCTGAGTGCGCGGATGGTGCCGACGGCGATGATCCAAAAGAGCGCGGCCGGGATGAGCACCTTCCAACCGAGTTTCATGAACTGGTCATAACGCATCCGCGGAAGCGTGCCGCGCAGCCAGATGAAGACGAAGACGAACAAGAAGACCTTGGCGAAGAACCACAGCACCGGCCAGTAGCCCTCGTTGGCCCCCGCCCAGATCGACAGCGGCCACGGGGCCATCCAGCCGCCGAGGAACAAGGTGGTGGCCAGCATCGACACCGTCACCATGTTGATGTACTCGGCCAGGAAGAAGAACGCGAACTTGATCGAGGAGTACTCGGTGTGGAAGCCGCCGACGAGCTCGCCCTCGGCCTCGGGCAGGTCGAACGGCGCACGGTTGGTCTCCCCCACCATCGAGACCATGTAGATCGCGAACGAGGGGAACAAGATGAGCCCGAACCAGAGATCTTCCTGGGCGGCGACGATCCCGGAGGTCGACATCGAGCCGGCGTAGAGGAACACCGCGACGAACGACAGGCCCATCGCCACCTCGTAGGAGATCACCTGTGCCGAGGACCGCACGGCGCCGAGAAGCGAGTACGTCGACCCCGACGACCAGCCCGCCAGCACGATGCCGTAGACACCGACGGAGGCGACAGCGAGGATGTAGAGCACCCCGACGGGGAGGTCCGTGAGCTGCAGCGGTGTCGTGACGTCGCTGAACGGAATCTTCACCTCTGGCCCGAAGGGGATCACCGCCACCGCCATGAACGCCGGTATCGCCGACATCAGCGGCGCCGCGATGTAGACCGCCTTGTCGACCGCCCGCGGCACGATGTCTTCCTTGAGCATCAGCTTTATGCCGTCGGCGAGGCTCTGCAGCAGGCCGAACGGCCCGTGCACGTTCGGCCCGATACGGTGCTGCATACGGGCCACGAGACGGCGCTCCAGCCAGATGTTGAACAGCGTGAACACCAGCAAGATCGCGAACGCCAGCACGACCTTGATCAAGATCACCCACCACGGGTCGTGGCCGAACGCGTCCAGGTCTTCCTGCGCCACGAAGACGGCGGCGGTCATCGGGCCACACCGACCCCGAGGCGTACGACGGCGCCGGCCCCGGCCCTCAGATCGCGGTGCACGTTGACTCCGGCCGAGTTCGCCGGGATCCACACCGCTTCGTCACCGATGTCCCCGGCCACGGCCCGCAAGGATACGGACCCGTGGTCGGTGGCAACGACGACTTGCTCGCCCTCGGCCAGACCGAGTCGAGCCAGCGTCGCCGGGGACAGCACGGCCCCCGGGTCACGGCCGGTCGCCAGCAGGTCCGGTTCGCCGTCGATGCCGCGACTGTCGTCGATCAACAGCCGCCACGTCGACAAGACGAAGCCGCCGTCCTTCGGCTCGACCGGGCTCATCGGCTGCGTCGTTGCGGACTCCGCGCGGTCGCCGTCCCAGGGCCCCAGCTCCACCATCTCGGCGCGTGCCCCCTGGTGCCCACGAAACCCCAGCGGACGGCCCATTTCCTCCGCGATGCCCGCGAGCACCCGGATGTCGGACAGCTCGGTGGAGCCGAGCACCCGGTCGAAGGTGCGGACCCGACCCTCCCAGTTCACGAAGGAGCCGGCCTTCTCAGCCACGGACGCCACCGGCAGGACCACGTCCGCACGCTCGGTGACGGCGGAGGCGCGGACCTCCAGGCTCACCAGGAACTCGACGTTGTCGAGGGCGCGGATCGCTGTGGCCGGGTCGGCCAGGTCGTCGACCTCGACACCGCCGACCACGAGCGCCTTGACGTCACCGGTGACGGCAGCGGCCAAGATCTCGTCGGCGTCGCGCCCCGGCATCGCGGCAAGCACGTCGAGCCCCCAGGTGGCGGCGACGTCGACACGCGCGGAGGCGTCGGAGAGCGGCCGACCACCCGGCAGCAGGTTGGGGAGCAGGCCGGCCTCTAGGGCGCCTCTTTCGCCGGCGCGCCGCGGCACCCAGCTCAGCTTGGCCCCGGTCGACTCCGCGAGCGTCGCCACCGCGGTGAGCAGCCCCGGCGACGTCGCGGCCCGTTCACCGACCAGGATGACACCACCCGCGTCGAGGGCGACCTCGGCGTCGGTCGCGATCGCGCCGACAACGGGCGCCTCAGCGCCGGGGGTCGCACGCAACAGGCTCCCGCTGAGCTTCTGCAACCCCCGAGAGGTGTGCGAGGCGACCGAGTAGACACGGGTGCGGTGGGTGCCGACCGCCTTGCGCAGCCGAAGGAAGACGATCGGCGACTCCTCCTCGGGCTCGAACCCGACGAGGACGACCGCGTTGGCGTGCTCGAGGTCGTCGTACGACGGGCCCGGCCGGTTCGCCACGTGCGCGGCCAGGAAGCCGGCCTCCTCCCCGGACAACGGTCGGGACCGGAAATCGACGTCGTTGGTGCGTAGCACCGCCCGCGCGAACTTGCCGTAGCCGTAGGCATCCTCACCGGTGAGCCGTCCGCCCGCCAGGACGCCGACCGAGCTCTGCGCGGCCGCCAGCCCCCTCGCCGCCACCGCGAAGGCCTCCGGCCAGGAAGCCGGCCGCATGTCACCGGTCTCCTCGTCGCGCACCATCGGACGCGTCAGCCGGTCGGCGAGCCGGGTGGACACGAAGCCGAAGCGGCCCTTGTCGCAGTTCCACTCCTCGTTGACGGCCGGGTCGTTGCCCGCCAGCCGGCGGGTCACCTTGCCCCGGCGGTGGTCGGTGCGCAGCGCACAACCGGAGGCACAGTGCTCACACACCGACGGCGTGGAGACGAGGTCGAAGGGGCGCGCCCGGAACCGGTAGGCCGTGGAGGTGAGGGCGCCGACCGGGCAGATCTGGATGGTGTTGCCGGAGAAGTAGGACTCGAACGGCTCCTTCTCATAGATGCCGACCTGCTGCAGCACTCCCCGCTCGACCATCGCGATGAACGGGTCGCCGGCGATCTGCTCGCTGAACCGGGTGCACCGCGCGCACAACACGCACCGCTCCCGGTCGAGCAGCACCTGGGCGGAGATGTGGATGGGTTTGACGAAGGTCCGCTTGGTCTCGGTGAACCGCGACTCGCCGCGACCGTTGGACATCGCCTGGTTCTGCAGCGGGCACTCACCACCCTTGTCGCACACCGGACAGTCGAGCGGGTGGTTGATGAGCAGGAACTCCATGACCCCCTGCTGCGCCTTGTCGGCGACGGGGGACGAGTGCTGGGTGCGCACCACCATGCCGGGCGCGACCGGCAGGGTGCACGAGGCCTGCGGCTTGGGGAACGGCCGACCGTTGCCGGCGTCGGGGATGTCGACCAGGCACTGCTGGCAGGCCCCGACCGGCTCGAGCAGCGGATGGTCGCAGAACCTGGGGATCTGCACGCCCATCCGCTCGGCGGCGCGTATCAACAAGGTGCCCTCCGGAACCGTCACCTCGACATCGTCGATGGTGAGCGTCACCGCCTTGGCGGCCTGCTCGATCGCCTGCTCCGCGGTCATGCGTACGCTCCAGCCGCGGCGAACAAGGTGGCGGCCTCCGGGTCGAAGGGGCACTCCCCCTGGGTGAGGTGCGCGAGGTACTCGTCGCGGAAGTACTCGATCGACGACGCGATCGGTGCCACGGCGCCGTCCGCTAGCGCGCAGAACGACCGGCCCATGATGTTGTCGCACAGGTCGAGCAAGGTGTGCAGGTCCTGCTCCGAACCTTCGCCGTTCTCGAGGCGGGCCAGCGTCTGCACCAGCCACCAGGTGCCTTCGCGGCACGGGGTGCACTTGCCGCACGACTCGTGCTTGTAGAACTCGGTCCAGCGCAGGACGGCACGCACGACGCAGGTCGTGTCGTCGAATATCTGCAACGCCTTGGTGCCGAGCATCGAGCCGGCGCCGGCCACGGCCTCGTAGTCCAGCGGGATGTCGAGGTGCTCCGCCGTCAGCAGCGGCGTCGACGACCCTCCGGGGGTCCAGAACTTCAGCTCATGGCCCGCCCGGACACCGCCGCCGAGCTCGATCAGCTCCCGAAGCGTGATGCCCAACGGTGCCTCGAACTGCCCCGGCGTGGCGACGTGCCCGGACAGCGAGTACAGCGTCATCCCCTTGCTCTTCTCGGTGCCCATGCTGTTGAACCAGTCCGCGCCGTTGTTGACGATGCAGGGGACCGAGGCGATCGACTCGACGTTGTTGACGACTGTCGGGCAGGCATACAGACCGGCCACCGCGGGGAACGGCGGCCGAAGTCGCGGCTGGCCACGCAGGCCCTCGAGGGAGTCCAGCATCGCGGTCTCCTCGCCGCAGATGTAGGCGCCGGCGCCGGCGTGCACGACGATCTCGAGGTCGTAGCCGGAGCCGTGGATGTTCTTACCGACGTGTCCGGCCAGGTAGGCCTCCTGCGTCGCCCGCTGCAACCGCCGTACGACGTGGAGCACCTCGCCGCGACAGTAGATGAAGGCGTGTGACGCGCGGATGGCGTACGACGAGATGATCACACCCTCGAGGAGCGTGTGCGGGCTCGCCATCATGAGAGGGATGTCCTTACAGGTGCCCGGTTCGGACTCGTCGGCGTTGACGACCAGGTAGTGCGGCTTGTCGTCTCCCTGCGGGATGAAGCCCCACTTCATGCCGGTGGGGAACCCGGCGCCACCTCGGCCGCGAAGCCCGGACTCCTTGACGAGATCGATCAGGGCGTCCGGCTGCTGGCCGAGCGCCTTCCGTAGCGCCGAGTACCCACCGGTCTGCTCGTAGGAGGCGAGCGTCCAGGCGCGTTCTCGGTCCCAGTTCTCAGACAGGACCGGAGTCAGGGTGTCGGTCACGAACGGTCCTTCCCGTCATCCGCTTCGTCGAACAACGACCGTTGGGTGTCCCCGTGGCCGGTCTGCTCGGCGGCGGGTGCCCGCCAACCCCGCTCGCGCGCGATCCGCAGACCTAGCAGGGTTGCGGGTCCGGCCGCCGGGCCCTCGTCGGCTCGGTCGTCGGGAAAGCCGGCGAGCACCCGCTCGGCCTCGCGCCAGGTGCAGACCCGGGCGCCGCGCGTGGCCTGCACCTCGTTGCCCGCCCGCAGGTCGTCGACGATCTGCGCCGCGGACTCGGGGGTCTGGTTGTCGAAGAACTCCCAGTTGACCATCACCACCGGCGCATAGTCACAGGCGGCGTTGCACTCGACGTGCTCGAGAGTGATCCTGCCGTCGTCGGTCGTCTCGTCGTTGCCTATGTCGAGGTGGCTCTTGAGCCGTTCGAAGATCGCGTCGCCGCCCATGACCGCGCACAGTGTGTTCGTGCAGACGCCGACGTGGTAGTCCCCGACCGGCCGGCGCTTGTACATCGTGTAAAAGGTGGCGACGGCCGAGACCTCCGCCGCGGCCAGGCCGAGCAAGTCGGCGCTGGCCTCGATGCCCGCGGGAGTCACACAGCCCTCGACGCTCTGCACCAGGTGCAGCATCGGCAGCAGCGCCGAGCGGGACTGCGGGTAGCGGCTGGCGAGCTCGCGCATCTCCGCGAGTGTCGTCTTCGGAAGTCGGCGTTCACTCTGGGTGCCCTGCGCAGCAGCGTTACCCGACACGGCCGGAAGGTGAGAGGCGTTCATCAGCGGTCGACTCCACCCATCACCGGGTCGATGCTGGCCACCGCGACGATGACGTCGGCCACCTGGCCGCCCTCGGACATCGCCGGGGCGCACTGCAGGTTGGCGAAGGAGGGGTCGCGGAAGTGCGCGCGGTACGGGCGGGTGCCGCCGTCGGAGACGACATGGCAGCCGAGCTCTCCTCGCGGCGACTCCAACGGCACGTAGGCCTGACCGGTGGGCACCCGGAAGCCCTCGGTCACCAGCTTGAAGTGATGGATGAGCGCCTCCATCGACTCCCCCATGATGTGGCGGATGTGGTCGAGGGAGTTGCCGATCCCGTCCGAGCCCACCGCGAGCTGGCTGGGCCAGGCGATCTTCTTGTCCCCGATCATCACCGGAGCGTCCTCGAGGCCTTGGAGCCGTTCGGCGCACTGCTCGACGATGCGCAGCGACTGCCACATCTCCTCCACCCGGATCCGGAACCGGCCGTAGCTGTCGCAGCTGTCCCAGGTGACCACCTCGAAGTCGTAGGTCTCATACCCGAGATAGGGCTGCCGCTTGCGCAGATCCCAGTCGTGCCCGGTGGCGCGCAGGATCGGGCCGGAGGCGCCGAGCGCGAGGCACCCGGCCAGATCCAGGTAACCGACATCGACGAGGCGGGCCCGGAAGACCGGGTTGGCGTTGCACAGGTCGGCGTACTCGGGCAACCGCTTCTTCATCAGCCGGACGAACTCGTGGATCTGCTCCAGCGCGCCCGGGGGCATGTCCTGGGCCACGCCGCCCGGCCGGATGAACGCGTGGTTCATGCGCAGCCCGGTGATGAGCTCGAACAGGTCGAGGCAGATCTCCCGCTCCCGGAAGCCGATCGTCATCACCGTGAGCGCGCCGATCTCCAGGCCGCCGGTGGCGATCGCCACCAGGTGCGAGGAGATGCGGTTGAGCTCCAGCAGCAGGACCCGCATCACCTGCGCCTTCTCGGGGATGTCGTGCTCGATGTCGAGCAGCCGCTCGCAGGCCATCGAGTACGCCGCCTCGTTGGAGAACGGCGCCAGGTAGTCCATCCGGGTGCAGAACGTCACGCCCTGGACCCAGTTGCGGTACTCCATGTTCTTCTCGATGCCGGTGTGCAGGAAGCCGACCCCCAAGCGGAGCTCCTGTACGGTCTCGCCGTCGAGCTCGAGGATGAGCCGGAGCACGCCGTGGGTCGAGGGGTGCTGCGGACCCATGTTGACGACGACCCGCTCGTCTGCCTCGAGGTCGACCCCGGAGACGACGGAGTCCCAGTCCTGGCCCGTGACTGTGAAGACCTTGCCGGTGGTGGTGTCCTGCCCGGTGGCGTAGGGGTCGCCGTGTCGGGTTCCGGCGCTCTGAGTGGTGTCGGTCATCAGTTGTAAGCCCTCCGCTCGTCCGGCGGCGGGATGGTCGCGCCCTTGTACTCGACCGGGATGCCGCCGAGGGGGTAGTCCTTGCGTTGCGGGTGACCGGGCCAGTCGTCGGGCATCTGGATGCGGGTCAGTGCCGGGTGGCCGTCGAAGACGATGCCGAAGAAGTCGAACGTCTCGCGCTCATGCCAGTCGTTGGTGGGGTAGACGCCGACGACCGACGGGATGTGCGGGTCGTCGTCCGGGCAGGACACCTCGACCCGGACGCGACGGTTGTGGGTCATCGAGAGCAGATGGTAGACCGCGTGCAGCTCGGCGCCTGCCTCTCCGGGGAAGTGGACACCGCTGACCCCGCTGCAGAACTCGAACCGCAGGCCCGGATCGTCCCTGAGGTTCTGCATCACCGGCAGCAGATGCTCACGGTGGACGTGGAATGTGATCTCGCCACGGTGCACGACGACCTTAGCGAGCGCGTCCGATACTCCGGTCGACGCCAGCGCCCCCCAAAGACGATCCGCGGCGGCGTCGAACCAGCCGCCGTACGGGCGGTCGGTCGAACCTGGCACCGCCACGCGCCGGACCAGCCCGCCGTAGCCGGAGGTATCACCGCTGCCGCTGACGCCGAACATCCCTTCGCGCACGTCGACCACGTCGAGGTCTTGGTGCGGGGGCAGCGGGCCGGGGTCGTCGCTGACGATGATCGACTGGTCGTGCAGCGACTTGTCGGCCACCGACCTCTCCTCGGCGGGTTTGGCCTCGAGCGAGCCCTCACCCAGGGGCTTGTCGCCCGTCGGCTTGTCGTCGGTCGGCTTGTCGTCGGTCATCGCAGCAGCCCCTTCATGTCGTACGTCGGGGTGGCGACCAACGCGGCCTTCTCGTCCGCCTCGATCTCCTCGCGCAGGTGGCCGCCGAGCTTGGACCGCTGAATGTCGTCGTGCAGCTTCAGGATCGAGTGGATGAGCATTTCGGGGCGAGGCGGGCAGCCTGGCAGGTACATGTCCACCGGCACCACATGGTCGACACCCTGCACGATCGCGTAGTTGTTGAACATGCCGCCGCTGCTCGCGCACACACCCATCGCGAGCACATACTTAGGGGCAGCCATCTGGTCGTAGATCTGACGCAGCACCGGTGCCATCTTCTGGCTCACTCTCCCGGCCACTATCATCAGGTCGGCCTGGCGCGGTGACGCCCGGAACACCTCCATGCCGAACCGGGCCATGTCATAGCGCGGACCGCCGGTAGTCATCATCTCGATGGCGCAGCAGGCCAACCCGAACGTGGCGGGCCACAGGGACGCCTTGCGGAAGTAGCCGGCGAGCCCTTCGACCGTCGACAACAACACACCGGACGGCAGCTTCTCCTCGATGCCCATGGGGTCTCAGCCTCGCCTTCGCCGTTGCCGGGCCGGTGCCGTGTCGTGTCGGTCGTGCCTGGTGCGCGTGGCCGTAAGTTCGTCCGGCGTTTGCCGGCCGGGGGCGGCGATGAGCACCCAGCAGAATCCGACCGGGGCCATGGGCCGGAGGTCGCGCGTTCCGGACACCGGGGTCTCAACACTTCCACGCAGACGGGTTGGCGGGTGGTGCAGGTATCTCGCGGCTGGGAACCTGCGTACCCCGCCAAACCACCGACCCTCGACCACGGCCACCCGTGGGCGCCACAGGTCCGGCTCGACCCCGCTCGCCTGCACTGATTTGCGGGAAACCTGCACCCGTGAGCGTCTCGAGACAGCGAGTTTCCCGCAAATCGCGGCGATAGGCGGTGTTGCCAGTTGAACGAGGCGGCGGTCGCGCCGACCGACGTCGCGGACCTGAACCCCCGACGACCTTACTTCTGTGACCACTAGTCCCACTCCAGCCCCCCTCGGCGCCACACGTAGACATAGGCGACGAAGACGGTACCGATGAACAGCGCCATCTCGATCAGGCCGAAGAGCTTCATCTGGTCGAAGTAGACCGCCCAGGGGAACAAGAAGATGATCTCGATATCGAAGACGATGAACAGCATCGCGGTGATGTAGTACTTCACCGGGAACCTGCCACCGCCGACGGGTTGCGGGGTGGGCTGGATGCCGCACTCGTAGGAGTCCAGCTTGGCGCGGTTGTAGCGCTTTGGGCCGAGCAGCGAGCTCGCGACCACGGAGAAGACCGCGAATGCTGCGGCGAGGAGGCCGAGTCCGAGGATCGGGAGGTAGGGGTTCATGGCTGCTCACTCCTCCCCTTCTCGACTGGCGCCGTCATCTCGACGACTTCGTCCATCAACGATCGGATCATCTTAGGACCGGTCATATCAGGCCGCCGGGGCGACCTTGGACAGGCCGTTGATGATGCGGTCCATGGCATCGCCTGATCGCGGGTCGGTCAGGTTGGCGAGCAGCTTGAGCGTGAACCGCATCAGGGTCGGTCGCGGCAGCCCGTGTCTGGTTGCGAGCTGCATGACATGCGGGTTGCCGATGGCCTTCACGAAGAGGCGGCCGAGCGTGTAGTAGCCGCCGTACCGCTGGTCGAGCGCGGCGACATAGCCCTGGAGGGCGCGTTCGTGAGCAGCCGCCGTCGTACGGCTCAACGCCAAGGCGATGACCTCGGCCGCCATCTCACCGGACTCCATCGCGTAGGCGATGCCCTCGCCGTTGAACGGGTTGACCATGCCGCCGGCGTCGCCGACGAGCAACATGCCGGCCGCGTAGTGCGGCTTGCGGTTGAAGCCCATCGGCAGGGCGGCGCCACGGACTGGGGACGTCATGTTGTGGTCGCGGAAGCCCCACTCCTCCGGTGTGTGGTCGAGCCATCGCTTGAGCAGGGCCTTGTAGTCGACACCCTGGAACGCCGACGAGGTGTTGAGGATGCCGAGGCCGACGTTGACGGTGCCGTCACCGACGCCGAACATCCAGCCGTAGCCGGGGAGCAGGTCGCCGGTGCCCGGCTCGCCGTCCCACAGCTCCAGCCACGACTCGAGCCAGTCGTCGTCATGGCGCGGACTCGTGAAGTAAGTGCGTACGGCGACACCCATCGGCCGGTCGTCTCGTTTGGGAAGGCCCATCGCGAGGCTCAGCCGGGTGGAGTTGCCGTCGGCGGCGACCACGATCGGGGCGCGGTATGTGACGTCGTCGGCTGCCCTGCGCCCGAAGCCATCGACGGGGCGGGCGGTGACGCCGACGATGCGACCCGTGTGCTCATCGCGGACCGGGCCGGTTACCGCCGTACGCTCGTGCAGTCGCGCACCGGCCTTCTGGGCGTTGCGGGCGAGGATGTCGTCGAAGTCCAGCCTCGTGCGCACCAGGCCGTAGCCGGGGAAGTCGGCGAGGTCGGGCCAGGGAAGCTGCAGCCGGTGACCACCCCCGACGATGCGCAGGCCGTGGTTCTTGACCCAGCCTTGCTCGTCGACGTCGACGCCCATCCGGATCAGCTGGCGCGCAGCCCGCGGGGTGAGGCCGTCGCCGCACACTTTCTCGCGGGGGAAGGCGGTCTTCTCCAGCAGCACTACGTCGACCCCTGCCTGCGCCAGGTAGGCGGCTGTCGTCGAGCCGCCCGGGCCGGCGCCGACCACGATGACGTCGGCCTGCTCCTCGGCGGTGGCGGGCTCGGTCATGGCAGCCGATCCTTCGCTGGTCGCAGGCGGGCTGGTGAACTAGTGAAAAACTTCACGAGCGGCGGACCTCGACAGTGTACGACCTCCACGGACGGCCTGCACCGTCGCCGGCGCTACTGACCGCTCGACGCCGGCAATCGGCGGCTGGCGGTGCGGCCCCCTTTCCAACGATCCGGCCTGCAGGTGGCCGGAGCCCCCTCGGAGTTGGATCGTTGCCCGGACATGGGTCAGTTCGCGGCTGGACTTCCGTAGGCGTTGACGACCGCGAGCCGCCCGACGAGCCGCTTGTCGGCGACCATGGCTTGGCGGTACTCGTCCCAGTCGGGGTGCTCG
>JACCUS010000122.1 GCA_013811715.1 Nocardioidaceae bacterium | reverse complement strand
ACGGCGAACCTGGCCGAGGTCGTCGGAAAACTGGTCGACGCCGACATCGACGTCAGCCGACTTCGCGAGCTGCTCGCTGCCGCTGGTGTCACGATCGAACCCGTTCTGGCGGAGGACGCAGAACTCGCCGGCGCGATGCGCGCACTTGACGGCGGCCGGCATCTGTCGCTGGGAGACCGCTGCTGTCTCGCCCTGACGGTGCGCAGCACGCCGGCCAAAGTCCTGACCGCTGACGGCGCGTGGGCCGACCTTGACCTTCCCATCAGTGTCCAGCCGATCCGGTAGCCGATCCCTGCCCCAGCGCCTCTCGTTGCCGCGTCGCGCCGGTACCCGAGGCCGTGCGGGGTGCCGGGTGGATGGTGATCACCAGGCGATGCGGCCGTTCTGGTCGATGAACGTGCCCGAGTCAACCGAGGCCGTGCGGCTCGAGCAGAACGCGGTGTGCGCTCTACGGGTTAGACGCCGGGCACCAGCGGTGTGTGAGGTCGGATGGCACGCCGCAAAGCACCGCTGGGGATACTTCGCGCTACGGAAGATAGCCCGGCGCTGCTTTGGGGGCCGTTGGACATTCCACACTCAGTCCGTACACTTGTCCGTACATACAGGAGGTGGAGTGATGGCACTAGTTTCTGCCCGTCTTGAGTTCCGGGTTCGTCCGGACCGGAAGTCCCTGATCGAGCGGGCTGCCGAGCTCGTGCATGAGCCGGTCAGCGAGTTCGCTCGCACCGCCGCGGAGGAGAAGGCCGATCGCATCATTCGCGAGTACGAGGCCACGACCACGGTGCCAGCGGAGTTCTTCGACGAGCTGCTGGACGCACTCGACGATCCAGCAAGCCCGAATGCCGCCCTTACCCGGGCAGCGAAGCGCGCCCGTGACACGGTCACCCGCGACTGAGAATGACCTTTCGCTCCGAGCGCCTCGACCCAGAGGCGCACGATATCCGCGGCTTCACCTGTGGCGAAACATCTCTAGACACGTGGCTGCGCGAGCAAGCCGTTCTTGCAACCGCTCGCCGGACCGCTCGAACCTGGGTGTGGGTCGACCAGGACGGCGCGGTAGCCGGCTACTACGCGCTGGCCGCCCACAAGGTGACCCGCCAAGATGTCCCGACCAGGATCGGGCGCGGCGGGCCGACTGAGATCCCGGCCGTGGTGCTTGCTCGACTGGCCCTGTCCGAGCACCTGCGCGGACAGGGCCTCGGCGAGGTGCTCGTCGCCGACGCACTCACGCGCATTGTCGATGCAACGCAAACGGTCGCCGCGAGGCTTGTCGTCGTCGACGCCCTGCATGAGCGGGTCGCCCAGTTCTACGAGGCCCTCGGGTTCCGCCGCATCCCCGACAGCCTGCTCCTCGTTCAGAAACTCACCGACATCGAGGCCGCGCTCCAGAAGTCGGACTGATCCAACAGCGTCTGCACATGCGTCCTAACCTGGGATCCAAACACGGATCACGCCGGTTGGTTCGCCAACGCAACGTGAGGACGGCTCGCGCACAACTGGGCCCTCGGGATCGCGTGGTCAGACCGGCTCGAGCGGGAGGTGCGGCCCGGTCGGCAGCCGGGCCTCGACCCTGTCGTCGCGGCGCACCTCTCCCCCGGCGACGACGACCCCCATCACCCCAGACTTGCGGACCAGTCGATGCTCCTCGTCCCGATCGAGCACGGCCGCCAGCACGCCCTTGCGGAAGTCGTCGATCTGCCGGCACGGGTTGCGCAGGCCGGTGACCTCGACGATCGCCTCGTCACCGACGCACAGGATCGTGCCGCGCGGCAGGTCCAGCAGCCGAAGCCCCCGAGTGGTGATGTTCTCGCCCAGCTGGCCCGGTCGTACGTCGAAACCGCGCTCCGCCAGCTCGTCGTGCAGCTCCGCGTGCAGCAGGTGGACCTGGCGCAGGTTCGGCTGGGTCGGGTCACGACGCACTCTGGAGCGGTGCTGGACCGTCGCTCCCGCATGGCCGTCCCCCTCCACGCCGACGCCGGTCAGCAGCCGGATCGCCGGGTGGTTGTCCTTGCTGAAATCATGACCGGGCTTGGCGCTAACGGCAGTGACCACGCCGGTCATGTCGAGCGCAGTCACGAGCCCATCGCCTTGACCAACGCCAGCGAAGCGACCGAACGGGCACCCATGGCGGTGACCGACTCCGCCACCTCGCGGTCGGTCGACACCACGACGATCGAACGGCCCGCGGGTTCCGCCTCGACGAGGTGGCGGATGAGGTCATCGGCGCTGGTCCCGGGCGGGCTGAAGCGCACCCGCACCGCTCGTGGCGAGGTCACCATCGGCGGCTGGTCGAGTTCCGCCCCGTCGAAGACCACCGTCGTCTCGATCCCCTTCCCGGCGACCAGGGCGGCGACGCCGCCGACCAGCCGGCTGCGCTGCTGGTCAAGCGGCGCTGTCGCCCAGGCCGTCTTCGACACGTTGTAGCCGTCGACGACCAGGTGTGTCCGCGGAAGCAGCAACAGCTGCCGGAGCAGCGCCGGGTCGTCGTCGAGCATGGCTCGTCCGACGCCCGAGGCGTGGCCGGCCGCGGCCGGCTCCACCGAGGCCACCGTCTCGGCGGGCATTGCGTCCGAGGGCGGCAGGGCGAGCTCTCTGCGCAGCCCCGACGCGGCTTCGACGATCGTCTCGAGCAACAGCCGCAACCGCGTGTTCTCGGCGTCTCTGTTGCTGCGGGCGGCGCGCCGAGTCGACGTGCCCTCCGACTCCAGATCGGCGATCCGTCCCCGCAGCCGGCGCGCCTCCGCGTCGGCCTCCCTGCCGGCGACGTCGGCTTCCCGCTGCAGCTGGTCGAGCGCGTCCGCCGACCCGGCGGCGGCCGCCTCCGCCTCCTTGAGCTGCAGCCGGGTCTGCCCGAGAGTGCGGCGCAGCGTGGCGTTGTCCGCCTTCAGCTCGTCCAGCTGGACGCGCAGCCGCTCGCGCACGGCCTTGGCCTGGCCGCGGGCTTGGTCGAGCTGCGAGGAGAGCCGCTCGACCGTCCCGGCCAAATCGCCGCCACCCGCCTGTCGTTTCTCTACTGCCGCCTGGGCGGCCTCGATCACCTCGACCCATCCGGTCGGCCGGACGATGTAGGCAGCGGCGGCGGACTCGGTCAGCGTGCTCGGGTCCGGTGGTGTGCCCGCCTCCATGCCCTCGATCAGCCGGGGGACCAGCGCGCGCACCTGAGTCGCGAGATGAGCGCGGAAGGCGTCGTCCGTCTCGACTGCGGAGGCGATCTGAGCACCTGCCAGCTTGGCCCGCCGGGTTGGCGCGAAGTTGGCGGTCGGACGCAGCGAGGTCGGCATCTGGTCGGCAGGCATCCGGCTCAGCCCCTGCGCGGCGAGCGCGATCATCTTGGTCCTGACCGTCGACGGCAGGCGTTGGGTCATGGGGCCCCTTTCGGAGCGTTTCTGGCCTCCAGCCTATCCAGCCGGTCAGCACACGCTGGCGCGGCGCACGGAAACAGTCGGTGCTCGGCCATAACGTGACACGACATGAGCACCCTGCTCGCCTCGACGTCGCCCGGCACAACCCCTGCCGCACCGGCGGCGGTGGCCGGTGTCGCCGTACAACACACGTTCGACGAGCTCGGCACGCG
>JACCUS010000120.1 GCA_013811715.1 Nocardioidaceae bacterium | reverse complement strand
CTCCGCGTCGATGAACCGTTGGACGGGGTCGGGCATCATGGTGCACCCCTATGTTCGTGTGCGAGTTCGGCAACGGCCGGTCGCGTGTGAAGGGGTCCGCCGAGCCCGCAGGGGTGGATTGTCCCATCTCGACGGACACAGATCGTGGACGGAGACCAGGTGCCGCTCAGTTCCGGTCGACCTCGATCCCGTTCCAGAAAGCGACACGGCCCCTGACCCGCCGGGCCAGGGGTAACGGGTGGCGGTAGGTCCAGGCTCCGTCGGGGATGACCTGCTCGTCGACGTGGACGTCGTAGTAGCTCGCGACGCCCTTCCAGGGGCAGACGCTGGTCGTACTGCTGGGCTGCAACACGCCCTCCGGCACGCTGTCGAGGGGAAAGTACGCGTTGCCCTCGACGTTCACGACGTCGCCGGACGTCGCGAAGGACCGTGTCCCCAGCCTGGCTGACGCGGTCGTCGTGCGTCGGACGGTACGCATCACGCCCAACAGGGTCGCGGCCAGAGCTCCGGCGCCCGCGAAAAGGAGCGCCTCGACAACCGGTGTGCCGCCGCCCGTCCACGTGGGCCCGTCGAGGCGACCGGCGAAAGCGAGGGTCGCCGTGAGAGCCGAAGCGGCAGCCAACCCGCCTCCGCCGGCGACCAGGACCCCTCGGCGCGCCGTCGAGTTGCTCGCCGAGAGATCCTGGCCCACCACCCACGGCCAGGCGGCTGCCATCAGGAGCGGCGCGAGGTGCCACGTCGTGGTGGGGCGCCAGGCTACGAGCAATGACCACACGACTGCGACCACGAGCGTCCAGACAAGTCCCGCGTTGAGCGAAGATCCGGCCCCGGAGGTTTCTCCGCGGCCCATCCTTCCTGGGGGTGTCGGCTGGTAGCCAGGGTCATCGGCTCTGATGGCGTTGACCACCTGGTTCACCGAGGGGTTAACGAGCGTCTGCTGCCCTACGAAGACGGTCGGCACGGTCTCGTCGCCGCCTGTGGCTCTTCGGACTCGGGCGGCGGCGTCCACGGAGGACCAGATGTCGTGCTCGACCGCCACCACGCCGGCACGCCTGAGCCCACGACGCAGCGAGCTGCAGAAAGGACATCCTGGACGCCACATGACCTCGACTCGGGGCGTGGACGGGGCGGGCTGCGTCATGGATTCTCCTGCGTGTGTGGCGTAGTTGAGGGCCGGGCGATAAGCGTGCGCGCTTGGTGCCCATGACCAGGATCAGACCGAGGAAGAGGCCGAAGATCAGGTGCTCGGTGAGGAAGGTGCCGTAGCCGACGAGGTCGGCCATGGTGGTCGGTCGCCAGAGGGCCAGGGCCAACCACGCAAGCCTGGCCGCCAGGAGGGTGAGGGTTGCTCCGATCCGTGCGGCACTTCGCCAGTCGGTATCCCAGGGGCCGGCGGGGGCTGTCCCTACTGGCCCGCCGCCTGTCCGACCGAAGGGTTAACCAGTGCTCCCTGCCCGATGATGACCGTGGGGACCGTCTCACTGCCCCAGTGGCTGCCCGGACCCTGGCCGCGGCGTGCGGGTCGGCCAAGATGTCGTGTTCGACGGTGTCCACTCCCCGCACGCCGCCGCGGGGCCGGGTGCAGTTCAGGCAGCCGAGCCGCCAGAGCCCTCGACCGGCGGCGGCGACGTCACTTGTGCGCCGAGTGGGGGCTGGAGGCGGTGTTGGACTTGGCGGGCCTGGCCGCGAGCATCATGGCCACGAGTACGCCGAGGGTCAGGCCGTAGAGCAGGTGCTCCACGGTGAACGTGGTCCAACCGGCCACGCGACCCATGTCGGCGATGGGGTCGCCGCCGTCGAAGATTCGTGCGGTGATGGGCAGCACTATCAGGGAGTTGACGGCCATCACGAGGAGCCCGTAGACGACGCCCGCGACCACTGTCACCATGCGCGACACCGGGCGTAGGCTGACCAGCAGCACGAAGATGACGCCAGCCATCGCGCCCACCATCATGTGGATGACGCCGCCAAGCAAGGCAGAGCCACCGACGAAGAAGGTGCTGTCTCCTGAGCCGGCAGCTTTCATCGAGTCCATCATCGCCGTCGGGGACCCGATGCTTGAGGCGATGTGGTACAGAGGGGTGAAGAACCCGGTGTCGTTGTAGACACTCGCGATCATCGCGTACATGGCCATCACGATGGACGCCACGAGCCCGGCTGCGGCGCCTCGTGACAGCCTGGCTGCTGAGAGGTCGATTGCCATTTCTACATCCCTTCGAGTTGTGGCAGCGTGAAGTGGGCCGCCTGCAGTTGAAACCCGGTGACGTGCCTGGATACTTCCCGCAATCGCGAGTGTTGGGCGGTGGGTACGTCGCCTAACCGGACCGAGCGCCGATCGCGGACTGCGGCGGTGACCCACGTCGGCCGCCAGCGGCCGTATGTCGTCCCTGATCGGGCGTGTTCGTCGGCGTCGTCGGTCAGCGGGAGAGCTCTTTGGATGCCTCTTCGGTGTTGAGGACTGCGTTGGCGATGTAGCGGAAGTTGGTGAGAGCCGCCGCGTATCCGTCACCGAGTTCGGGGTGTTGGGCGGCTGCGGTGGCGTCGGAGACAACGGTGACTTCGAAGCCCTGCTCCAGCAGCTCTCGCAGGTGGGACTCCACGCAGAGGTTGGCCGACATTCCCGCAAGGATCACTCTGCCGATTCCGCGCTTGCGTAGCTGCAGTGCGAGATCGTTGTTCTGTGGGCCGTAGACCTTGTGGGGGCTCGTGACGACCGTGGCGCCATCGTGGAGATAGGGCTTGTACTGGTCCAGCCAGTCTGCGCCCGATCCTTCGAAACCGTCCACGGAGAGCGGGTCTCGGCGATCGAACATCCCGATCTCGTGCATCTTCTGCTCCATGGTCCCGCCGAACTGCCACTGATGGTCAAGGGGGTAGTAGTAGTGGGGGGATACGAACACGGGCGTGCCACCCGACTTCGCGGTCTCCAATAGGCGTTCGATGTTCTGCACCGTTCCGTTCTCCTGGACGCTGCGCCCGACCAACTCCCAGGCCACACCGGCCTCGCTCAGGAAGTCGTTCTGTGGGTCGGTCAGGACCAGAGCGGTCTCCTTGCTGTCCATAGCGATTCCTCCTCATGACGTGGTTTCCTCTGATCGAGACAACACGCCCGCGCCGTCTGGTGGCGCCGGATTGTCAGATCGGTGACACTCTTGGCTCCTCACTGCGTGATCGGCGCCGGGCAATCCGAATCCCCCGGCGCGGCGATCACTGAGCGGGTCAGCCGAAGTTGCTCTTGAAGACCGTGAAGGCCAGCAGGAACGTGACCCCGATGGTGAGGAAGAGTCCGCTGAAGAACCACCGGGTCACGCGGGGGCTCACCTTGCCCTGGAGGCCGGTTCCCAGGACTGCGCCGAGGATCGCACCGGGTACGGCCCAGATGATCAGGTTCCAGGGGATGGCGGAGAAGCCACCGTGGGCAGCGACCTGGACCATGTGCGTGAGCGCCGCCCCGACGACGGTGCCGGCGACCACGACGGTGGAGGTGGCCGCGGCCACCGCGATGGGGAAGCGTGAGCGACGGACCAGGCCGGGGAGTGTCGCTTCTCCGACGCCGGTGGAGATGAGTCCGGCGAAGAAGGCGCCGATGCCTGAGATCAGTTGTTGGCCGCGGAGGCCGTGCGCGCAGTAGACGTAGGTGGTCCCGTCGGCGGCCGTGAGCTCCCTTGCTGCCCCGACCGGGCAAGGCGGGTGAGTCGAATCGATGGTCGGGCCGAACGCGGCCCCGGGTGCCGCACCGCAGCCGGGCGCTCCCGCGAACTCGTTCCTTCCGCGAACCCCACTCCTCAGAGTGGAGGACACGGACTCGGTCTCGGCGGGGTGCGCCTCACGCACGAGCAACAGCGCCAGGCCGATCATGGCGACGCCGTACCCGAGCCGGAGTGCCTGCACGGGTGCCTGTGCTGACGCGAGGGCACCCAGCATCCCGAGCGGCAGAGTGAGGGCGATCAGGCGCCACGCGGTCGAGGAGTCGACCAGGCGCAGCCGGAAGTACCGGTAGAGCCCGGTGCCGAAACCGGAGGTCTCCAGCAGCAGCGAGGTCCCGATCGCCTCGACCGTGGTGAGCCGAGGTACGTCGAGCAGCGGAAAGCCGATGAGGAAGACTGGGATGAGCATGGCCGCGCCACTGATCCCGGAGAACATGGCGACACCTGCGATGGCGACGCAGACCGGCAGCATGAACCAGTAGACGGTCCAATCCATGGCTCACGCCTTCCGGGTCGAGTCGGACCGGGCGGCCTGGTCGAGAGCCCAGGCCGCGTTGACCAGGCCGATATGGCTGAACGCCTGGGGGAAGTTGCCGAGCAGCTCGCCGGTGGTGGAGTCGACCTCCTCGGCGAGCAGACCGACATCGTTGACGTAGCCCGCCGCACGTTCGAATACCTCGGTGCCTTCCTCGATCCGGCCGGCCAGCGCTAGCGCGTGCGCGAGCCAGAAGGTGCACAGCAGGAAGGTGCCCTCCTCCCCGTCGAGCCCGTCCACACCGGACCGGGTGTGGTAGCGGTGGACCAGGCCGCGTGCGTCGGTGAGCTGGTCGCGGACGGCGTCGATCGACGACAGCACCCGCGGGTCGTCGGCGGGTAGGAAGCCGACGATGGGCAGGAGCAGGACGGTGGCGTCGAGGTCGGGGCTGCCGAAGGACTGGGTGAAGGCACCGAGGTCCTCGTCCCAGCCTCGGGTCTCGACAGCGGCTCGGATCTCCTCGGCGGCTGCTTTCCAGACCGCGACATGGTCCTCGGCGTCGAGGCGGTGAGCGAGGGCGACGGCACGGTCGAGCGCGACCCAGCACATCACCTTCGAGTGGACGAAGTGCCGCGGCTCTCCGCGCACCTCCCAGATGCCGTTGTCGGGCTGTTGCCAGCGCGCGGCGGCCGCATCGGCGAGACCGACCAGGAAGTCGCGGGTCGGTCCGCTGAGGACGCCCAGCTGGTCGCGGAGCTGGGCGGCCGCATCCAGCAGCTCGCCGTACACATCGAGCTGCGGCTGGTCCCACGCGCCGTTGCCCACCCGGACCGGGGCGCTGTCCCGCCAGCCGGAGAGGTGGGGCAGCGTGCGCTCGGAGAGGTCGTGCTCGCCGCCGATCCCGAACATGATCTGCAGCGGACGGTCGGTGAAGGACCCTGCGGCGGCACTGGCCATGAAGTCGAAGAACTCGTACGCCTCGTCCGGGCAGGCGGCGACCCA
>JACCUS010000110.1 GCA_013811715.1 Nocardioidaceae bacterium | reverse complement strand
CTCTGCGGCTACCACCACAAACTCCACGAAAAAGCCGAATGGCAGATCCGACTCGCCGCAGACGGCATCCCCGAATGCATCCCACCACCCTGGATCCGTAGCGGCAAACCCATCCGACACACCCGATACCTCACTCCGCCCTAGCGCGCCGACTTAGGCTGATCAGACGGAGACCCGAGCGGCTCATTGCGAGCGCCCAGGTCCAGCACCGCGTTTGATCACCTCCCGCTCGAGCCGCGCTGCTCCTGGCCGCCGTCGCCTGCCTGCCCAAACGCCGGGGCGGCATGGTTGGTGCCTAAGGGCACCGTGTGCCGCGGCTCGCGCTGGTGAAATCAGGTCGCGCTGTGTCGCGTCGGGCAGGCATGCTTGGGCGATGTTGATCAGAGACGCCACGGTTGACGACTGGCCCGCGATCTGGCCGTTCCTCCACGACATCGTCGCCGCCGGTGAGACCTTCACCTGGGACCGTGATGTCACCGAGGAGCAGGCACGCATCATGTGGCTTCTCGATGCGCCGGGCCGAACTGTGGTCGCCGTGGACGACGAGGGCAGCGTGCTCGGCACGGCGAAGATGAACCCCAACCACAGGGGTCCAGCCGCGCACATCTCCAGCGCCAGCTTCATGGTCGACCCGCGCCACGGTGGCCGCGGAGTCGGACGGGCGCTGGGCGAGGAGGCGTTGGCCTGGGCACGCCGGGAGGGCTACCGCGCCATGCAGTTCAACGCTGTCGTCGAGACCAACACGCGAGCGGTCGCCCTGTGGCGATCTCTTGGGTTCGACGTGATCGGCACCCTGCCGGAGGGCTTCTACCACCCGGCGCACGGGTACGTCGATCTGCACATCATGCACCGCCCCCTCTGACTCGGTCGCTCCCGAGAACTGGGCGTTGCCCCCCGAGACTGCCGCCGCACAGTGGCAGTCACCTGCCGTCGAGTCTGTCGGACACCTCGCCGAACACGAACGGGGGCATGTCCGCGATGAAGTCACCGGGGAACCCGAGGGTGAACTCTGTTGCCGTCTCCAGGCGCAGCACCGCGTCGGCCGGCAAGGAGACCGTCAGTGCCCCCAAGTTGTCTGTCAACTGTTCGGCTGTCCTCGCCCCCAGAATCGGGTGGACGGCCCGCGAACGCGCCCGGGTCCAGGCGATGGCAACCTGCGCGGGCGTGGCTGTCAACTCGTCGGCGACCTCCTGCAGGGCGAGTGCGGCCGCTCGCTCTCGCGTGCCGAGCGAGTCCGATGGGATGCGGGTGCTCGTGTCTGGACCGCCTGGGCGGGTGAGCCCGCCCGACAGTACGCCGTGGGCGAGCGGCGACCAGGTGGCAACCGTCAGCCCGAACGCCTCCGCCATCGGCAGTAGCTCACGTTCTATGTCGCGGTTCAACAGGTTGTAGGGCACCTGCAGGCCCGCCAACGACGTCCAGCCGCGCCACTCAGCGAGTGTGTTGGCGCGGGAGACGACCCAGGCCGGCGCGTCGCGGTATCGACGACGTTGCCGCCGGCGTCGGCGTACAAGTCGAGGATGCGGCGGCATTCGTCCGGCGGCGCACCTCCTCCTCCCTCGCCGAAGGTCATCGCACCGAGGAACACCTCCGAGACCCGAAGTCCGGTCTGGCCCAGCAGACGGTAACGCATGCGTTCTCCTTGTCGTCGCGTCAGGGGAGGTATCCGTGGAGGAATGCGTGGACGCCCGCGGTGACCATCTCGGCGACTTCGTCCGCGGTGTGGACGGTGGCTCGGTAGGACGGGTTGGCGACCGAGACCAGCAGCATGAGGTGCCGAGCCGCTCGGTCGGCGTCATCGATCCGCAGCAGTCCTCGGTCCCCTAACTGGCGGATGCGCTCGGCGAGGGCGCGGCGGACCCGGAGCGGCCCGGTCTCCTGCCATGCGTCGATCGCCGGCTGCGGGATGTGTCCGCTCTCGGCGTTGATCTGCCGGACCAGAGCGACGTGGGCGGAGGCGTAGTCGCTCATCGGTGTCGCGAAGGCTCGACCGAAGTCGATGAGATCGGACTCCAGGTCGGTGACCTTGCTCAGGTGGCGGTCGATGATCGCGATCTGAGCCTCGGCGGCACTGGTGGCGCTCTCCCGGATGACCGTCTGGAAGAGCTCCGCCTTGCTCTCGAAGTGGTTGTAGATGGTGCGGGTGGACACGCCCGCCTCCACGGAGATCGCACCAATGCTTTGGCGAGATTTGGTGTCGGTCGCACGGACGGGCCTGCGCGCGACCCGGACGGGAACGACGTCATCGTCGTTGGTCGCAGCAGTTGGGGGAGCGGGCTAGTAGAGTTGGCACTCAGCAAGCAGGAGTGCCAGCCAGCATCGACGAGGAGGAGACGGCGTTGCTAGACGAACGCAAGCTCGACGTGCTCCGCGCCATCGTCGAGGACTACGTGAGCACCCGGGAGCCCGTCGGCTCCAAATCGCTTGTCGAGAGGCACCACCTCGGCGTGTCGCCGGCCACGGTGCGCAATGAGATGGCGGCCCTCGAAGAGGACGGCTACATCACCCAGCCGCACACCAGCGCCGGGCGCATTCCCACCGACAAGGGCTACCGGCTCTTCGTCGACAAGCTGACGAGCATCAAGCCGCTCAGCGGTGCCGAGAAGCGCGCCATCGCCACCTTCTTGCAGGGCGCGGTCGACCTCGACGACGTGGTGCATCGCAGCGTGCGTCTCCTTGCGCAGCTCACCCAGCAGGTTGCCATCGTCCAGTACCCGACGCTGGCCCGTTCGACCGTTCGGCACGTCGAGGTCGTCATGTTGTCGACCTCTCGGCTGCTGCTTGTGTTGATCACCAGCGCCGGACGGGTCGAGCAGCGGGTTGTGGAGCTGCCGAAGGGCATCGACGACGAGGTCATCGGAGAGCTGCGTGCCCGGCTCAGCACCACCGCGGTGGGTCAACGGCTTTCCGATGCCGCCGCCAGGGTCGCCTCCCTTCCGGAGGCGTTCCACCCGGACGACAAGGCCGTGGTGACCCAAATCATCGCCGTGTTCGCCGAGGCCGTGGCCGACGAACGCACCGACGAGAAGGTGGCCATCGGCGGCACCTCCAACCTGGTGCGTTTCGGTGAGGACTTCGACCGGTCCATCAAGCCGCTTCTCGAAGCGCTCGAGGAGCATGTGGTGCTGCTCAAGCTGCTGGGCGAGGCGACGAGCCCGAGCCTGGTGACGGTTCGGATCGGTCATGAGGTGCCCTACGAACAGCTCGCCACGACATCGGTGGTCGCAACTGGATACGGTCCCTCTGGCGACCCGCTCGCCACCTTGGGCGTGCTCGGTCCCACCCGGATGGACTACCCCGGCTCGATGGCGGCGGTCCACGCGGTCGCCCGCTATGTCAGCCAGCTGCTGTCTGACGCCTGACCCCCGACCCGCAATGGAAACCGGAGCATGACGCAGGATCTCTACGAAGTCCTCGGCGTCTCGCGCGACGCGAGCCCCGAGCAGATTAAGAAGGCCTACCGCACCTTGGCGCGTCGGCTGCATCCCGACGTCAACCCTGACGCGGCCACGCAGGAGCGCTTCAAGGAGGTCACCCGCGCGTACGACGTGTTGAGCGACCCTAAGAAGCGCGAGATGTACGACATGGGCGGCGACCCGCTGTCGGCGGCCGGCGGCGGGGCGGGCTTCGGTCCGGGCTTCTCCTTCTCCGACATCATGGATGCGTTCTTCGGCCAACAGGCGAGCGGCAGGGGGCCGCGTTCGCGCGTGCGGCGCGGGCAGGACGCCCTCATCGGGTTGCAACTCGAGCTTGGCGAGGCCGCCTTCGGTGTCTCCAAGGAGCTCAAGGTCGACACCGCCGTCACCTGCACGCTGTGTGGCGGCGCCGGCACGGCGCCGGGCACGTCACCCGCGCCCTGCGGCACCTGCAGCGGCCGCGGCGAGATCAGCCACGTGCAGCGGTCGTTCCTCGGTGAGGTGCGGACGATGCGGCCGTGCCCCACCTGCCGGGGCTTCGGCACGGTGATCCCGGACCCGTGCAGTGAGTGCTCCGGGGACGGCCGGATCCGCGCCCGACGTGCGATCGGTGTGAAGATCCCCGCCGGCGTCGACTCCGGCACCAGGATCCAGCTCTCGGGCGAGGGGGAGGTCGGCCCGGGGGGCGGTCCCGCCGGTGACCTGTACGTCGAGATCGACGTGGCGACGCATCCGGTGTTCACCCGACACGGCGACGACCTGCTATGCACGATCACTATCCCCATGACGGCGGCGGCGCTCGGCACCAGTGTCGAGCTGCCGACCCTGGAGGCAGACCAGGCGGGTGCGTCCAACGAGATCGAGCGCGCGATGACGTTGGACATCAGGCCCGGCACCCAGTCCGGTGAGCAGTTGCTGACGCGGGCTCGCGGAGTCCCCCGGCTGCGTGGCGCCGGCCGTGGCGATGTCGTCACCACGGTGGTTGTGGCCACCCCGACGCGGCTCGACCAACGACAAACGGAGCTGTTGCAGCAGCTCGCCGCCGTACGCGACGAGGAGAATCCCACCGCCGCTGTCGAGGAGAACCGCCAGAAGGGCATGTTCGGACGCTTCCGGGACGCCTTCGGCAGCCGCTAGCCGACAGACATACTGGCATCAAGCCTGTATGCTTCGGCATATGCGTACGACGATTCGGCTGCCCGACGACCTCTA
>JACCUS010000083.1 GCA_013811715.1 Nocardioidaceae bacterium | reverse complement strand
GTCGCCGGGGTCAGCCCGCTGACCCCGGCGGCGTCGATCACGGCCAGGTCTGTCAGCGGGTCACGGCCGACGATCGAGGCCGCGGCCGTCCTACCGTCGTCGAAGCTGACCGCGAGCTTGCCACCGGAGGCCGCCAGCTCGACCACATGGTTGTTGGTGAGGATCTCCCCGTCCTCGGTCAACACGATGCCCGACCCGGAGCCGCTCTGGGTGGCGGATGTCGCGTAGATCTTGACAACCGAGGGAAGGGCCTCTGCGGCGGCCGCCTCGGGGGTGCCTTCCGGTGCGCTGGAGTCCCCGCCTGAGCTGGTCGAGAGCGGGGCCGGTTGTCCCGCGGCGGAAGCTGGCGGCGAGGTGTCAGGCGACCAGGTCTCGGCCAGCACGGCTGCGCCGCCCACGCCGGCCGCCCCGCCCGCCAGCGCGCCGACGAGCAGGGCCGCGGCCACCAAGCGTCCGCCGCGACGCGCGACCGCAGGCGTGGTCGGCGGGTAGAGCGCATGCTGGGCTGGGGGGAACTCGCTCGTCGTCATGGTTTGATCATGCGTCGGCACGCTGAAACTCGACTGAGATACGACCCAGATCTCGGTGAGATCCCGCTGTCAGCGGCCGCGGGAGGCTGCCGGCGTGGATCGGGCGGGATCGGCCCCCACGTCGTCGCCACGCTTGGGATCTCCGCGCGGGTCCGGAGCAGTGTGCGCCTCTTCATCGGGCTTACCCGGCAGCGAGAGCTTGAAGACCGTGCCGTGGGGCTCGCGATTGGCAACGCTCACCACGCCCTGGTGGCGATCTGCGGCCTGTTTGACGATCGACAGGCCAAGGCCCGATCCCGGCATCGTTCGGGCGTCGGCCGAGCGGTAGAAGCGCTCGAAGATCATCGGCAGGTCGGGCTCACCGATGCCTGAGCCCTCGTCGGCAACGACGAGAACGCCGTCGGACAGCCGCACGGAGACTGTCCCCCCAGGAGGGCTCCATTTCGCGGCATTATCGAGCAGGTTGGTGACGGCGCGTTCGAGCACCTGCTTCTCGCCGAGCACCCACCACGGCTCGGTGTGTACGTCGAACGCCACGTCGGGGGCGCGCCGCCGCACCCGCTCCGCGGCGTGGGAGGTGATGTCGGCGAAGTCCAGCGGCTCCGGGGTCCGCACGAGCGGCTCGTCGCGGGCGAGCTCGACCAAGTCACCCACCAACGTCGACAGCTCCTCGACCTGGGCGGTCGCGTCGGTGAAGATCTCGTCTCGCTGCTCAGGAGTCAGCCCACCACGCCGGTCGGCCTGGGCGAGCAGCTCGAGGTTGGTGCGCAGGCTGGTCAGCGGTGTGCGCAGCTCGTGTCCGGCGTCAGCGACCAGGCGCCGCTGTCTGCTGCGCGACGCGGCGAGCGCCGCGAGCATCTCGTTGAACGACGCAGCCAGGCTGGCGAGCTCGTCGTCCCCGGTGATGGCGATGGGGGTCAGCTCCTCAGTGCGGGCGATGTGCTCGGCGGCAGCGCTCAGTCGACGCACCGGCATCAACGCCGAGCGGGCGACGGCCAAGCCGATCAATGCCGCGGCGACGATGCCGCCGGCGCCCACCAGCAGCAGGACCAGACCCATCCGGTCCAAGGTGCGTTCGATCGGCTCAGCGGACTGGACGAACATCAGGGCCGTGCCGGGACCCGCCTCCACGGTGGCCGCCCGTGAGTCGCCGCCGCCCTTGTCGATGGTGCGCAGGGTCTGATCCAGACGGCCCGACGCTACCTCAAGCTCCTCCGGGGTGAGCGGGGCGATCCAGTCCGCGTTGGCCCTGGGGATCACCGTTCCGTCCGCATAGATGAGAAAGATGCGCAGGTCGGCAGCGCCGAGGAAGTCCGCAGGGATGTTGCTCAAGGTGGCCTCCTTGACGAGCGTCGTCTCGGTGGCCGCGTTGGCGCGTGCGAGCAGTGAGCTGTCGAGGCGCTCGTGCAGCTGGTCGCGCAGGCTGACGTAGGCGGCCAGGCTCGCAATCGTCACGGCGAACCCGACGGCGCAGGCCGCCAGGAGCGAGATCCTGGTGGCCATCGACATCCGGTTCACGGAGGTGACTCGCGCAACACGTAGCCGACCCCCCGGACGGTGTGCAACAGTCGCGGCTCACCCTCGGCCTCTGTCTTGCGCCGCACGTAGCCGACGTACACCTCCAAGGAGTTGGCGGTGGTCGGGAAGTCGTAGCCCCACACCTCCTCCAAAATGAAGGCACGCTCCAAGACACGTTTGGGGCGACGCATGAACAGCTCCAGCAGGTCCCACTCGGTGCGCGTCAAGGTGATCGGCCGGTCGTCGCGCTTGACCTCGCGGGTCACCGGGTTCATCGTCAGGTCGGCGCAGGCGAGCGGCCCCTCGTCGTCGGGTCCGTCCGACCCGAGGGCACGTCGACGCAGCATCGCACGGACCCTGGCCAGCAGCTCCTCGAGGGCGAAGGGCTTCGCGAGGTAGTCATCGGCGCCGGCGTCGAGTCCGTCGACGCGGTCGTTGACCGAGTCGCGCGCGGTGAGCACGAGGATCGGAAGGTCGTTGCCCGCGGCACGGAGCGCCTTCGTCGTCTCGATGCCGTCGAGTCGCGGCATCATCACGTCCACGATGAGGGCGTCCGGAGCGAGCCCGTTGATCCGGGCGAGGGCCTCGACGCCGTCGTTTGCCAGCGCGACCTCGTACCCGTTGAACTCCAAGGAACGCCGTAACGAGTCCCGCACGGCACGGTCGTCGTCCACGACCAAGATTCGCATGGTCTCAAGGGTGCCAGATCGGTCTGAGACGCGACTAAGATTCGGATTCATCGGCCATCGGGGGTCCCGTCGAGCAGGGCACGAGCGGCGGCGCCGGCGCGGCCGCCGTACGACCCGCCGAAGAGGATCGCGTGCACGAGTAGCGGGTGCAACTGGTGCAGCGGCACCCGCTGACGCCATCCGTCCCTGAGCGGTGCGGCCTCGTCGTACGCGGCTAGCAATCGGGGCAGATGCGGCGCCCCGAACAAGGCGAGCATGGCCAGGTCGGTCTCACGATGACCTCCGTGAGCGGCTGGGTCGACGAGGTGACCGCGGCCTTCGGCGTCCCACACGATGTTGCCGGACCACAAGTCGCCATGCAGCCTGCTCGGAGGCTCCGGCGGCCCGGCGAAGTCGTCTAGTCGGTCGATCACCTGCTCGACGGCGGCCGCATCCTGATCGCTGACCGCATGCCTGTCGTGTGCCACCTTCAGGTAAGGGAGCACCCGGCGGGTCGCCCAGAACTCCGGCCACTGCTGGGTGGGGGTGTTGGTGAGCGGAATCGTCCCGATGTAGCCGTCGTGCTCCGCGCCGAAGCTCTGGGCGCCGGCCGAGTGGGTTGCCGCCAGCGACCGGCCGAACGCCTCGACGGATTCGGCGCTGGGACGGCCGGGCTCGATCCAGGACAAGACGAGGCAGTCGTCTGCGGCGGCCAAGACGTCAGGCGTGGCGACGCCGTCGGCTTCGGCCAGCCAGCTGAGGCCGCGCGCTTCATGGGCGAAGAAGCCGGGCGGCGCGTGCGACCGGGTCTTGACGAAGGCGTTCCGGCCATCACTGAGACGAACCCGGGTGGCCGTGCAGACATCGCCTCCAGCCACGGGGGTGGTCGCCACCACCGGCGTCCCGACCAAGGACCCGGCGCGGTTTGCGATCGTGCTCAACTTGGCCATGGGTCGTGCTCACACGGTGCGCTTGAGCTCGGTGACCAACGCATCGGCGGTGCGCTCGACGACGCCGAGCATCACCTCGAAGCCGTCCTGACCGCCGTACCACGGGTCTGGGAGGTCGATCCCGTGTGCGACGTCGGGGTCGAATGTCCGAAAGAGCAGCGTGCGTTTTCGCTGCTCGTCGTCTTGCGCGAGCGCGTCGACCTCGAGGAGGTTGCGGTCGTCCATCACGAGGACAACGTCGTGCCTGTCGAACCAGTCGGCGCAAAAGTGCTGCGCGCGATGTCGCGTAGGGTCGTACCCGTGGGCGGTCAGCGTGGTGGCGGCCCGACGGTCCATCGCCTCTCCGACATGCCAGGCCCCGGTGCCGGCGCTGCGGACCCGTACCAGATCCCCGAGCCCCTCGGCGTCAAGCTTCGACGTCAAGACCACTTGGGCGGTCGGGGATCGACAGATGTTGCCCAGGCAGACCAAGGCGATCGAGTACGGCGTTCCGGGGCGGCGGGGTGGTGGCAGTACCACGGGTATCGAAACCTCTCAGTCGGAGCCGGGCAGGAAGAGGCTGACGAGCGAGCCGATCAGGGAGATCACGACCGCCCCGAAGACCGCGGTGAAGAAGCCGTCGACGTAGAAGCCGAGATCGAGCTGCTCGGAGACCCAGCCGGTGAGCAGCAGCATCAGCGCGTTGACCACGAAGAACATCAGCCCCAGGGTCAGCACGTAGAGGGGCAGCGATAGGAACGCGACGACTGGGCGGACGAACTCGTTCACCACCCCGAACAGCAAGGCAACGACGACCAGGGTGACGGCACGGTCGGTGTCGGAGCCGCCGGTGAGTCCGATGCCGTCGAATATCCAGGCGGCGACCGCCAGTCCACACGCGTTGCCGATGATGCGGACGATCCATTCGGTCACGTGCTGATCGTCCCACGTCCGCCGCGGAGTCGACGAGGACGGGCAGACCGTTAGGGTCGTGGCCATGGTGACCCCGCGATTCCGGCCGGCCCTCGACACGATCCCGGCCTACCTGCCCGGCAAGCCGCCCAGCGCCGGCGCCCAGACGTCGTACAAGCTCTCCAGCAACGAGAACCCCTACCCGCCACTGCCCGGGGTGCTGAGGCGGGCGATCAGTGCCGCCGAGGCCATGAACCGCTACCCCGACATGGGAGTGAGTGCGCTGCACAGCGCATTGGCCGAGAAGAGCGGAGTCGGGGTCGAGCAGATCGCCTCCGGCGCCGGGTCGGTCGCGGTCTTCTATCATCTGCTCCAGGCTATCTGCACCGACGGCGACGAGGTGGTGTACGCCTGGCGGTCCTTCGAGGCCTACCCGATCGCGGTGGGGGTCACCGGCGCGACAGGGGTGCGGGTCCCACTTGACGACGGCGCCCGGCACGACCTCCCCGCGATGCAGGCGGCGATCACCGACGCCACGAAGGTCGTCGTCGTGTGCTCCCCGAACAACCCCACCGGGCCGGCGGTCCGCCGCGACGAGCTGGTGAGGTTCCTCGACACGGTGCCCCCGCACGTGCTGGTCGCCATCGACGAGGCCTACCACGAGTTCGTCACCGACCCGGGCCGTTTCGACGGACTGGAGGTGGCGCGTGGGCGCGGCAACGTCGTGGTGCTCCGCACCTTCTCCAAGGCCTACGGGCTCGCCGGGCTCCGAGTCGGGTACGCGGTCGCGCCGGCGCCGGTGGCGGAGGCGATTCGCAAGTGTGCCCTGCCGTTCGGGGTCTCCCAGATCGCCCAAGCTGCGGCGATGGCTTCACTGGAGGCCGAGGAGGAGCTCTTCGAGCGGGTCGATGCGCTCGTCGAGGAGCGGACGCGGGTCGTGACCGCGCTGCGCGAGCAGGGCTGGAGTGTGCCGGACGCTCAGGGCAACTTCTTGTGGCTCGCGCTCGGCGAGGACGCGGTGGCGTTCGCGCAGGCGTGCGACCAGGTCGGGGTCAGCGTCCGGCCGTTCGCCGGCGAGGGGGTGCGGGTGTCGATCGACGAGATCGCGGCCAACGACCTCTTCCTCGACACCGCCGCCGCGTGGAAGTCCCAGGTCGTCGCCTCGTGAGTGCGGTGCCGTCCGGCTGAAGGCCGGGCCGCAGAGACTGTTAACGGTTCGCGCCGCGTTAGAGGCATGGGCTAGGCTGGTGCTTACACTTCCCACCTGCCGTTCCCATCGTCGCGCCCGGGTCGACGCGGTTCCGGTGGGATTCGCCGTCGACCGACGAGGGGGCCACCGCCACCGATGACCGCCGTCACCGCCACCGACACGCCCACCGATCAGCCACCCGCCAGGGGCGGGGTCCGCTCGCTGTGGCGGCTACGCGGCTACATGCGGCCCTACGTCCGGGAGCTCGCGATCATGGGCAGCTCGGCCCTCGTCGGGGTCTTCGTGAGCCTGTCCATCCCGCTGGTGACCAAGGCGGTCATCGACGGACCGATCGCAGACCACGACGTGGGCCCGATCCTGCCGCTGGGGCTGCTGGCGTTGGTGCTCGGCGTGCTGGAGGCCGCGCTCGTCTTCATCCGGCGATGGGTGCAGGCGCGCGCCGTACTCGGGTTCGAGACAGCCGTGCGGAACGGCCTGTACCGGCACCTGCAGGCGCTGCCGATGGAGTTCCACGGCCGCTGGCAAAGCGGGCAGCTGCTCTCGCGTGTCACGGTGGACCTCGGCTCGATCCGCAGGTTCATGGGCTTCGGCCTGCTCTTCTTGATGATCAACATCCTCCAGCTCGTTGTGGTGACGCTGCTGCTGTTGAAGATGTACTGGCCGCTCGGTCTCGTTGTCGCATTCTCCGCCATCCCGATCATCATGCTGAGCAAGAGCTTCGAGACGAAGTACACCGTCGTCTCGCGACGGGTCCAAGACCAGCAGGGCGACGTCGCAACGGCCGTGGAGGAAGCCGCGGTGGGTTTCCGGAGCATCAAGTCGTTCGGGCGACGCGAGCACAG